>JAIRLA010000219.1 GCA_031259795.1 Azoarcus sp. | reverse complement strand
CGCGGCGATGGCGTCGGTGAGTTGCAGTTCGCCCCCCGCGCCGGGATTGAGCGTCCGCAGGTGATCGAAGATGCGCGCGGTGAGGATGTAGCGCCCGACGACGGCCTGGGTGGTCGGCGCTTTTTCGGGGGCGGGTTTTTCGATGATGCCGGTGACGCGCTGGATTTTGCCTTCCTGCCGCTCGGTGCTGACGATGCCGTACTGGCGGGTGTCCTGGCGCGGCACTTCCATCGTGCCGAGCACCGAGCAGCGGTGGTAGGCGTAGACGCCCGCCATTTGCTCGATGACGGACTGCGCGCCGTGGTTGTCGAGCAGGTCGTCGGCCAGCAGGACGGCAAAGGCTTCGTCGGCGCTCACCACGCGGCTGGCGCACAGCACCGCGTGTCCCAGGCCAAGGGCTTCCGATTGGCGGATGTAGATGCAGTTCACCCCCGCGGGCACGGTGCGGCGCACGATGTCGAGCAGTTCTTTCTTGCCGCGCGTCTCCAGTTCGGTTTCCAGCTCGTAAGCCTTGTCGAAGTGATCCTCGATCGAGCGCTTGGTGCGCCCGGTGATGAAGATCATGTCGGTCATGCCCGCGGCCACGGCTTCTTCCACCGCATACTGGATCAGGGGCTTGTCGACGATGGGCAGCATTTCCTTGGGACTGGCCTTGGTGGCGGGCAGGAAGCGGGTGCCCAGCCCGGCCACGGGAAAGACGGCTTTTGTGATTGTGTGTTTGTTCATGTGGAAGACCCTTGCGGCTATCGCAGTAATTGCAGTAATTGCGTTTCGTCCAGGATGGGCACGCCAAGTTCCCGCGCCTTGTCGAGTTTGCCGCCCGCTTCTTCGCCCGCGACGACGTAATCGGTTTTCCGGGAGACGCCGCCGCTGACCTTGCCGCCCGCGTTTTCGATCAGGGCTTTGGCCTCGTCGCGTTTCAGGGTGGGAAGAACGCCGGTGAGGACGAAGATTTTCCCGGTCAGCGGCCCCTGCGGCGCGGCGGCCTGGCCCTCGCTTTCTTCCCAATGCACCCCGGCGGCGATCAGGCGGTCGATGACGGCGCGGTTGCGCGCCTCGGCGAAGAAGTCGTGCACGGATTCGGCCACGACCGGCCCGATGTCGGGAATTTGTTCGAGTTCGGCGGCTCCGGCGTTTTCCAGTGCGTCGAGCTTGCCGAAATGACGCGCGAGATCCCGCGCCGTCGATTCGCCGACGTTGCGGATGCCCAGGGCGAAGATGAAGCGGGCCAAGGTGGTCGCCTTGCTTTTTTCGAGGGCGGCGAGGAGGTTTTCGGCGGATTTTTCGCCCATGCGCTCCAGGGAGGCGAGCATGGGCGCGGTGAGGGCGTAGAGGTCGGCGGGGGTGTTGACGTGGCCCGCCGCGTTCAGCTGGTCGACGAGCTTTTCGCCCAGGCCCTCGATGTCCAGCGCGCGCCGCCCGGCGAAATGCAGGATCGCGCCCTTGACCTGTGCCGGACAGACCAGCCCGCCGGAACAGCGCACGATGGCGCCGCCTTCTTCGCGCACGACGCGCGAGCCGCATTGCGGACAGGCCGCGGGCAGCGCGAACGGCGGATGCAGGGGCGCGGGCGTCCCGGATGCTTCCAGCGCGGCGGCCATGGGCCGCGCTTCCGGCACGATGGCGACGATTTCGGGAATCACGTCCCCGGCGCGGCGCACGATGACGGTGTCGCCGACGCGCACGTCCTTGCGGCGCGCTTCGTCTTCGTTGTGCAGGGTGGCGTTGGTGACGGTGACGCCGCCCACGAAGACGGGATGCAGCTTGGCCACCGGGGTCAGCGCCCCCGTGCGTCCGACCTGGACTTCGATGGCGGCGACCAGCGTGCGCGCCTCTTCGGCGGGATATTTGTGCGCCACCGCCCAGCGCGGCTCGCGCGTGCGAAAGCCGAGGCGATCCTGCAAGGCGCGCGCGTTGACTTTATAGACGACGCCGTCGATGTCGAAGGGCAGCGCGGCGCGGCGCGCGCCCATGCGCGCGTGGAATTCGGCCAGCGCTTGCCAGCCGCGCGCGACAAGGCGGTGTTCGCACACCGGAAAGCCCAGGGCGGCGAGCCGTTCGAGCAGTTCCGCGTGCGTCGAGGGCAGGGGCCAGCCTTCGACCGCGCCGACGCCGTAGGCGAAAAAGCGCAGCGGACGGCTGGCGGCGATGGCCGGATCGAGCTGGCGAATGCTGCCCGCCGCGCCGTTGCGGGGATTGAGCAGCGGCTTTTCGCCGCGGGCGCGCGCCTTTTCGTTGTAGCGCGCCAGATCGTCGCGGCGCATGTAGGCTTCGCCGCGCACTTCCAGCACGGGCGGAGCCTCATCGCGCAGGCGCAAGGGGATGTCGCGGATTGTCCTGATGTTGTGCGTGACATCCTCGCCGGTCAGGCCATCGCCCCGGGTCGCGCCCTGCGTCAGCAGGCCATGTTCGTAGCGCAGACTGACGGCGAGTCCGTCGAATTTGAGTTCCGCCACGTATTCCACGGCGGCGGCGGATTCGGGCAATTCCAGTTCGCGCCGCACCCGCGCGTCGAACTGCGCGGCGCCCTCCGCGCTCGTGTCCGTTTCGGTCTGGATGGAGAGCATGGGTACGGCATGCGCCACCGGGACGAATTGCGCCAGCGCCCGCCCGCCGACGCGCCGCGTGGGCGAATCGGGCGCGGCAAGCCCGGGATGCGCGGCTTCCAGCGCCTGCAATTCGCGGAACAGGGCGTCGTACTCGGCATCCGTGATGTCCGGCGCGTCCAGTTCGTAATAGGCGCGGCCGTGGGCCTCGAGCGCGCGGCGCAATTGGCGCGCGCGCGCGGCGGGATCGGGCGTTGGCGCGTCAGGCACGCTGTCTTTCCCGCCCTTGCCGCGCGGCGCGGCGGCGGCCTCCCCGCGCCTCATGCGCCAAACAACCGGCGCGCCAGCGAACCGCCGGGAGGAATGCCCTCCTCGTTCATGCGCGTCTGGTAAGCGCGGATGCGGGCGCGCACCGCGTCCACCGCTTCCGGGCCGAAGGGCTGGCCGTTGTCGTCGACCACGGCGGCGCTGAGCGCCCTGGCCAGATGCGTGGCAAAACGCATCATGTCCTCGAACTCCGCCGCGGCGTCGATCACCCTGGGCAGGTCGAGCACCAGGCTCAGGCGGCGCGTCTGCATGGAAGACAGGGCGCTGCGCTCGAAGAGCATGGATTCGCCATTGGCGAGCACGTAAAGCGTGCGGCTGTCGTTGGCGCGGGCATGGAAGGCGCCGTCGCCTTCGAGACGCAAGCCTTCGGCCTCCGCCAGCGAGAAGATGCGCGTCCCCGGCATCGGCTGCGCCGCGACGATATTGATGGCGATCTGCACATCGACTTCGGCGCAGAAACGATCGAGCGCCCGGGCGTTGCCGAGCACCTCCGCCCGCGAAGGCAGATTGGCGGGCACGGCGCGGCACATGTCGGCCAATTGCTGCATGCCGCGGATGTAATACAGCAGATCGCTTTCGCTCACCACGCCTTCGCGGTCGACCAGTTGCAGCGCGGCCAGGAACCAGTGATACGCGCCCATCGCGTTGGCATTGATCCGCTGCCACTGGTTGTCGCGGTCGTCGAAGGCGAACCAGCGCAAGGGGCGGGAAAGCCCGCTGAACGCCTCGGCCTGCGCCACCCACAGCCTCGGCACTTCGATCGGCTCCACCGCCTCGATGCGGATGCAGCAATCGACACGGGTATCGAGCCTGTCCGGCAAGGAGGGCTGCGCGCGCGGCCGCTGCGTCGGGCGGTAGGTGGCGCCGGCGGCGACGACGGCGGCGGGCGCTTTCGACTCCGCCCGCGCCTTGCCGCCGCCCCTTTCCTCGTCCTCCTCGCCATACTTGCCGGAAGATCCCCCCCCGAACATCGGCTCGCGCCGCTCGCCGCCGGAATCGTTCTCCGGCTCGCGTTCGAGCAGCGGATCGCGGAGATTATCTTCGGGAAAGGCGCGGCGAACCTTGCTGCGGTGCCCGCTTTCCTGCCATTTGTTGATGATGATGATGGCCGCGACAACCACGATACCCATCACGATCAAGGCGATTTGCAATGTTTCCATACTTTTACCGCGCTGTTTCCTTGCTTGTTCTTCCGTACATCACGCCGCCGCCGGTTCCGCCAGGCGCAGCGCCGCCTCCATGTCCACTTCCACCACCCTCGACGCCCCCTGCTCCTGCATCGTCACCCCCACCAACTGCTGCGCCACCTCCATCGTGATCTTGTTGTGGCTGATGAAGATGAACTGCGTCTGCGCCGACATCTGTTTCACCATCTGGGCATAGCGCCCGGTATTGGTGTCGTCCAGCGGCGCGTCCACCTCGTCGAGCATGCAGAACGGCGCGGGGTTCAACTGGAACATGGCGAACACCAGGGCAATCGCGGTCAGCGCCTTCTCTCCCCCGGACAACAACTGGATCGAAGCGTTCTTCTTGCCCGGAGGCTGCGCCACGATCTGGATGCCCGCGTCGAGAATCTCCTCGCCGGTCAACACCAGCTCCGCGCGTCCGCCCCCGAAAAGCTGCGGGAACAGACTGGCGAAATGCCCATTGACCGTATTGTATGTCGCCTGTAACTGCTCGCGCGTTTCGCGGTCGATGCGGCGGATGGCGTCCTCCAGCGTCTCGATGGCTTGCAGGAGATCATCATTTTGCGCATCGAGATAGCCCTTGCGCTCGGAGGCCGTGCGCAGTTCCTCGACGGCGGCGAGGTTGACCGCCCCCAGAGCGGCAATCTCGCGCGTCAACCGCGCCACCTCGCGCTGCAAGGCGCTCTCGCCCGGCGCATCGGCCAGGAGCGGCGCCAGCGCGGCCTCATCCGCGCCCGCCTCCGCGAGACGCTCGTCGAACTGTGCAATCGCCAGTTCCGCCGCCTGCGCCTCCAGACGCAAATCGGCCACCCGCGCGCGCAAGGGCGCGGCCTCGTGCTCGGTGCGCTGGCGCAACTCCTCGGTGTCGCGCAACAGGGCCGCCGCCTGTTCGAGCGCGTCGCGCCGCTCGGCCAACGCCGTCTCGCGCCCGGCGCGCATCTCCAGCGCGCCCTGCAAGGACTCGCGGCAACGGTGATCGTCGGTGGCCGCGAACTCCGCCTCGCGGGCGGCGCGCTCGCTGATGACGCGCTCCAACTGCTCGCCCGCCAATTGCAGGTTGCGCGTGTTGTCTTCGAGCTTGCCGGCGCACTCGCGCGCCGAAAAATGCGCCTCCTGCAACTCGCGCTCCAGCGATTGCTCCAGCGTGCGCAGGGCGCGCAAGGCCTCATCGCGCTCGCGCAACACCCCGGCGGCGGCATCGAGCTGGCCGCGCTGCAAATCGGCCAGCTCCACGGCGCGGGCGTATTCACGCTCGGCGCGCGCGTGGCGCTCGCGCTCGCCCTCCTCCTGCCGCGACAAATCGGCCAGATCACTCTCGATGCGCGCGCGCTGCTCTCCGGCGCGGCTGGCCGCCTGGACGAGCTTGAGCAGTTCGACCTCCTCGCCATGCAGCGCCCCCTGCGCCCCCTGCGTATCGCGGCGCAGCGTCTCGATGCCCGCCTGCGCCGCCGCGGCGGCCTCTTCCGCGCCGCGCAACGCCTCATGGGCGGCGAGCGCTTCCTCTTCGAGCGCCTGGCGGCGCGCCGCCAGCGCCTCGATCTCGCGCTGGCGCTCGATGACCCCGCGCGTGCGGCTATCGGGCGCGAAATGCGTCAACATATTGCGGCTCAACACCTGCCCGCGCGGACTGACCAGACAAACGCCGGCGGCAAGCTGCGCGCGGCGGGGGAGCCATTCCTCCAGGCGCTCGACCGCGAACCAGCCATGCAGCCAATCGGCGAGCGCGGCCCGCCACGGCGCATCGGCATGGACGAGATCGCCCAGCGGCGTCGAGCCGGGCGGCGCGGGCACGGCGGGCAGAGAAGGATTCACCCCCGCCGCCATGGCCTCCGCCGCGCCGTCCGCCAGCGCCAGCGCCAGCGCCGCGGGCGGCGGCGTGGCGAGAAGATCGGCGGCCAGCGCCCCCCCTTCCTCCGCCCGCAGCGCCGCCAGGCGCTCGCGCAACACCGCCTCGAACGCCGCCTCCCAGCCCGCCTCGACCTTCAGCCCGTGCCACAAAGGCAACAAATCGCCGTGCCCGCGGCTGGCGAGCCAATCGCCCAATTCCCCCTGCGCGGCGACCCCGGCCTGAAGCTGCGCCAGGGCATTGTGCTGCGCGCGCAATTCCGTGAGATGACGCTGCGCCGCGCGCTCGCCCTCCAGCGCCGCCTTGAGCGCCGCCTGCAAGGCGGGCTGGCGCGCCTGCGCTTCGGACAACGTCTGTTGCAGCGCCTCGCAACGCTCGCGCAGCGCCTCCAGGCGCGCCTGGCGCTCGGCGATCAACGCCGCCTCCGGCCCCGCGATGGCGCCGCGCTCCTCCTCGAGCCGCGCCCGGCGCTGCACAAACGCATCGAGCGCCCGCCCGGCATGGGCGCGATTGGCCTCCTCCACCCGCAACTGCTGCTCGGTCGCCGCCAATTCGCGCCGCACCGCCGCCACCGTCGCCTCGGCGGCGCGATGCGCGGACTCAAGCTCCGGCAGACGCCCGCAAATCTCCTCATGACGCGCCTCGGCCTGTCCGGCGCGCAAAGCCGCATTCTCGGCCAGCGCCTCCCAGCGCGCGCGCTCCTCCTCCAGCGCCGCGCGGCGCGACTGCCAATGCGCGTGATCGACATCGAGTTGGGCCAGACGCGCTTCCAGCCGCCGCCGCGTCTCCCCCAAATGCCGCAACTCCGTCTCCAGCCGCGAGACCTCGGCGCTGGCGGCGAAAAGATCGCTCTGCGCGATATGCACCGTCTCGGAAGCGGCGAGATGCCCGGCGCGCGCCCCTTCGAGTTCCGTCTCCAACGTCTGCAAACGCGCGTTATCCGCCTCGATGCGCGCGGTACTGGCGTTGAGCTCCGCCTGCACGCGCGCATGCCCGGCGCGCGCCTCGTTGCGCTTGATGAGCCAGAGAAGCTGCTGCCGCTCGGTCAGGGCGGCGTTGAGCGCCTGATAACGCTCGGCGGCGGCGGCCTGCACTTCGAGATGGACGATGCGCTCGCCCAACTCCATGCGGATATCGTCGAGGCGGGCGAGATTGTCGCGCGCGTCGCCCAGGCGGCCCTCGGTCTCGCGCCGCCGCTCGCGGTAGCGCGTCACCCCGGCGGCCTCTTCGAGAAAACCGCGTATCTCCTCGGGACGCGCCTCGATGATGCGCGAAATCATGCCCTGTTCGATGATCGCATAAGCGCGCGGCCCCAGCCCGGTGCCGAGGAAAAGGTCGATCACATCGCGGCGGCGCACGTGCACATTATTGATGTAATAAGTCGACTCGCCGGTACGTTCGAGCACCCGGCGCACGGCGATCTCCGCATAACGCGACCACTGTCCGGCGACGCGCCCGGCATTATTGTCGAACACCAGCTCCACACTGGCGCGCGACACCGGCTTGCGCGTCGTGGAACCATTGAAAATCACATCCTGCATCGACTCGCCGCGCAACGCCGAAGCGCGCGTCTCGCCGAGCACCCAGCGCACCGCGTCGATGATATTCGACTTGCCGCAGCCGTTCGGCCCGACCACGCCGACGAGGTTGCCCGGCATGAGCACCGTGGTCGGATCGACAAAAGTCTTGAAACCGGCGAGTTTGAGCTTGGAGAGACGCAAGGGCGGGCGGAGCGGGCAAGTGGATGAATGAAAGGCGACGGCGGGCCGGAGCAACAAAACCGCCCCCACGGCGGCGCATGATACCATCCTCGCCCGCAAAGACCCGGTTCCCGCGCCCAATCGCCACATCGCCGCGCGCTTCGTCATTACGAAAGCCCTCCACCTCGCCATTGCGAAAAAAGCCGCCCCGCCTCGTCATTGCGAAAGCCTCCCCAACCTCGTCATTGCGAGGAGCGCAGCGACGTGGCAATCCAGTTCCAACCAACCGGAGCGAAGCGACGCTGATTTCTTTACGGCGGGGCGTAGACAGGCGTCCCGCTTCTCCTCCCCCTTATCCCGCGTCGCTTCGCTCCGTATGGAACGAACTGGATTGCCACATCGCCGCGCGCCTCGCAATGACGAAAGAGGGGAGGGCGCTCGCAATGACGGAGTGGGGCGCGCCGCGATGTTTTTTGCGGCGGGGGAGCGGACGGGCGCGCTTTTTCGCCGCAAGGAGGAAAGATTATCGCGGCGCGATCGGCGGCGGCGGGGGGCGGCGCGCCAGTAGCGCGATGAACGCGAGCGCCAACAGCAGGACGAACGTCAGGGCGATCACGAATGCATGCCATCCCCAGAGATGATGGAAAATGCCGGGCAGGAAGGTGCCGAGCGTTCCGCCCATGTAATAGAACGAGAGGTATAGCCCGTTCGTGATGCTTTTGCGTTCGCCCGCCAGTTTGTTGATATAGCCCGCCGCCAGCGAGTGAACCATGAACATGCCGAGGCAAAAAACGGACATGGACAGGAACATGATGACGAACGATTTGACATGGAATATTTGCAGGCCCGCGATGTAGATCAGCATGCCGGCCGCCATTGCCCGCGGCGCGCTTCCGAAGAGGCGGATGACCCGCGTGGCGTTGAGCGCCGCGATGATTCCGATGACGTAGCCCGCGTACATGAGACCCGTTTTGCCTCCGCCGATGTTCCTGTCGATGTTTTTCAGTTCGAATGGCAGGAAATTGAGCAGGCCCTGGAAGACGAAAAACACGCACAGGATGGCGGCGCAAATCAGCGCATTGTGGCGGATGCCGAGAATGGCGGCGATTTCGCTCGCCGCCGGTTTGCCGAAACCGGATTTGGCGCCATCGCCGATCTTGGCGAGGGAAAAGGCCAGGACGATAAGCCCGGCGCCGGTCAACATGAAGAATGGCCGCCAGCCGAAAAACTCCGCCGAAATCCCCGACAGGAGGCGTCCCAGGAAGCCGCCCAATATTGTTATCCCGACATAATTGCCGAGGGCCTTCTGCATGTTCCCGGTGGACGAGGAAATGGAAACATAGCTGACCAGGGCGGTCAGGGCGGCGGGAATCAACAGGCCCTGCGCGGCCCGGATTCCGATCAGCACGGCGTATGAGTCGCTGAGCGCGAAGCCGATTTCCAGGATGCCGAGGAGGAAGAGAGAGGTTCTCAGCATGCGCTTCAGTGGGAAGTTCTCCAGGATGTAGCCGTAGAGAATCGGCGCCACGCCGAGGGGAAGCATGGTCACGGTGGTGAAGATCACGGCCTGGAGGTCGCCAAGGGCGAATTGCTCCTTGAACAGCGGCTGGATCGGCTGCACGCCGTAGAGCGTGAACAGGACGAGGATGGCGCATGCGTGAAGGATGGGCATCTGCTTTTTCATGCCTTCTCCATCGTGGCGCTCACTGGCCGCGCCAGTCCGGGAATCCGCGCGGATCGCGCCGCCGGGCTTCGTCCATGTATTTCATGTTTCCGCCGCCCGGATCGCATTGGGCGCACAGGGCTGCAAGCACAGCCCGCATCCCGTGCAGGCGGCGGTTTCGATGCGGGTGAAGGCGAGTTCCACTTCCTTGCCGGAAGGTTTGACCGCCTTTTCGCGCCGGGTGACGTGGATGGCCGGACAGCCGATTTCGACGCAGTTGCCGCAGCCGGTACAGGCGGCTTCATTGACTTCGTAGGACGGCTGCTTTTCGTATTCGTCGATCAGCACGCAGGGGCGGTTGGTGATGATGACGGAAGGGCCGTCGTATTTCGTCTCTTCGCGCACCGCCTTGAAGAGCGCCGGCAGCACGTAGGGGTCGACCACGCGGATGTGCTCGCGGGCGATGCCCAGCGCTTCCACGAGGCGGGCGAAGTCGACGCGCGGCGCTTCCTCGCCGTGGATGTCGCGCCCGCTGGCCGGGTTGTCCTGCCCGCCGGTCATGCCGACGGTGCGGTTGTCGAGCAAGAGGACGGTGACGTTGCCGCGGTTGTAGGCGATGTCGAGCAGGCCTTGCATGCCCATGTGCATGAAGGTGGAGTCGCCGATCACGGCGATGATCCTTTTCTTTTCGTCGTCCGGGCCGCGGCCTTTATCCAGTCCGAGCGCCATGCCCATCGAGGCCCCCATGCAGATGGTGGTGTCGAGCGCGTTCCAGGGATGCCCCGCGCCCAGGGTGTAACAGCCGATGTCGCCGGCGATGGTGACGTTCTTCAATTGCGACAGCGTGTAGTAGACGCCCAAGTGCGGACAGGCGACGCACATCGTGGGCGGGCGCGGAAAGACCGGCAGTATGGCGAAGCGCGGTTTTTCGCGCGCGGCGTCCAGTTCCGGGAAAAGAGCGGCGAGATGCTTTTTCAGGACATGCGGCGGCAGTTCGCCCGCGGCGGGGAGGATGTCCTTGCCGCGCGCGGCGATTCCGGCGGCGCGGATTTCGGTTTCCAGCAGTTGCTCGGTTTCCTCGACGACGATGAGGGTGTCGACCTGCGCGGCGAGCGCGCGCACCTTGTCCAGCGGCGCGGGGTGGGAAAAGCCGAGTTTCAGGATCGGAGCGTCGGGGAAAGTTTCGCGCACGTGCATGTAGGCGGGGCCGGAGGTGACGAATCCGGCGCGCCTGTCCGTACCGGGTTCCAGGCGGTTGAGGGCGCTCGCTTCGGATTCCGCGCGCAGGGCTTTTTCGCGCGCGAACACTTCGGGCACGCGCCGTTGCGCGTGGGCGGGCACCATCACCCAGCGCGCCGGGTTCTCGACGAAGCCCTCGGCGGCGCGCGCGCACTCGCGTTCGCCCGGCGTGACCAGGCACTTGACGTGGCAGACGCGGGTGGTGAGCCGCAGGATGACGGGCGTCTCGAATTTTTCCGAGAGCGCGAAGGCTTCCCGCGTCATGGCGTAAGCTTCCTGCGAATCGGCGGGCTCCAGGATGGGCAGATGCGCGAAACGCCCCCAGAAGCGCGAATCCTGCTCGTTTTGCGAAGAAGAAAAGCCCACGTCGTCGGCCACCGCGATCACGAGTCCGCCAACCACGCCGGTGAGCGTCAGCGTCATCAGCGCGTCGGCGGCGACGTTCAGGCCGACATGCTTCATCGCGCAAAAAGCGCGTCCCCCGGCGATGGAAGCGCCGATGGCGACTTCGAGCGAGACTTTTTCATTCACCGACCATTCGGCGTAGAGATCGGGATAACGGGCGACGTTTTCCAGGATTTCCGTGGCGGGCGTGCCCGGGTACGCGGCGGCCACGCGCACGCCCGCGTCCCACACGGCGCGGGCGATGGCTTCATTGCCGGACATCAGGAGGCGGGAGGCGGACGGGGGCGGGGTGAAAGGCGCTCTGGCGTTCAAGGGATTTCCTTCATCGAATGATCGCGCCCGGTCAGGAATGCCGGGCCAAAAACAAGGCTTGCCATGGTAACGGCTACTGGCGAATCTGGCGACTGGGGAGGGGAGGAAGGAAGGAACGAAACGCCTGTCCACGCCCCACCGCAAAGAAATCGGCGTCGCTGCGCTCCGTATGGAACGAACTGGATTGCCGCGTCGCTTCGCTCCTCGCAATGACGAGTTCTCCCAACAGGACGCCTGTCCACGCCCCACCGCAAAGAAAACAGCGTCGCTGCGCTCCGTATGGATGGAAACCCTCTCCCGCCCCTGACGGGGCACCCTCCCCCGCCAAGCGGGGGAGGGGACGGCTGGCAGCTGTGATTGGGGAACGGTCATACCGTGTTGTGATCGGGGAATGCTCATACCGTGCAGAAAAGGCAAAGCGTCGTTAGTGCGATGAACCTTCCCTCCCCCGCTTGCGGGGGAGGGTGCCCGAAGGGCGGGAGAGGGCTTCGTGCCAAACGG
>JAIRLA010000078.1 GCA_031259795.1 Azoarcus sp. | reverse complement strand
CGGGCGTCCCCTTCTTTCGTCTCCTTTTTTGCTTTCCGCGCTCGAAAATCACAACCGGCGCGCCCTTCGCTCATTCCGGGCTTTCGCCCGCGAAGCCCCATGAAGCCGCAGCGCGCCGCCATTCTCCGCGAAATGGGACTCGCCCCCCTGTGGCGTCTGCGTGTCGCCGGGGAAGATGCGTCTTCCGGCGATGTCCCCGCCCCGCCGCCCGTGGAGGAAGCGCGCCAGCCCATTCCCGGCGCGCGCGCCGCCGGACGGAAAGAAGCCGCCGCGCCGACGCCGGACGCGCCCCCCGTGGCCGGGCCGCCCGAACCGCCGCCCCGGCCTTCCCTCGGCGAGCGCATCCAGCGCATCGCCACGCTGGACTGGCCGGAACTGGAAGAGAGCATCCGCGCCTGCCGCGCCTGCGCGCTGTGCGAGCGGCGCACGCAGGCCGTGCCGGGCGTCGGCGACCGTGGGGGGCGCTGGATGTTCGTCGGCGAAGGGCCGGGGGCGGAGGAAGATCGCCGTGGCGAACCTTTCGTCGGACAGGCCGGGCGTCTGCTCGACCATATGCTGGCGGCGCTCGGTCTCGAACGCGGCGCGGACGTCTACATCGCCAACGCGGTCAAATGCCGCCCGCCGCACAACCGCACTCCGGAAGCGGCGGAAATCGGCGCTTGCCTGCCTTTTCTCGACCGCCAGATCGCGCTCATCCAGCCCCGGCTGCTGGTCGCGCTGGGCCGCCCGGCGGCGCAGGCGCTGATCGGGCGCGAAATCAGCATTGCCGCCGCACGCGGCAAACGCTTCGAGCGCGGCGGCGTGGCGGTGACCGTGACCTACCACCCCGCCTATCTGCTGCGCAATCCGCTGGACAAGGGCAAGGCGTGGGAAGACCTGTGCTTCGCGCGCGCACTGATGTCTTCGGGCTGCGCGGAGAAAGGCTGAGCATGCGGCGCTGTCTTTGCCGCCGCCGTTTCGCCGCGCCTCCAGGGCGCTTGTGCGCTTCGATCATCGTCCATGCTGTGCGGCGGCTGCTTTTTTGTCTTCCATTTTGTTGCCTGGCGGGGATATCCGGGGCGTGGGGCGCGGATGGCGATGTTTTCCGGATCGAGCAGATCCGCTCCGGACAGGAACACCGGATCGTCGCCACGAATAAAGGGGCGGCGCCGGTCACGGTGGTCGTCAGGATCGCCGGAAGCAATTTCCAGTCCGACAGGCCATGGCCGGCGCAGGAAGTCGTCGCGGCGAATTCCAGCAAGGATATCGCCCGTATCGCCGCGAAAAACAGCAAGAAGCCGTATCACGCCAGCTTCAGTTATACCTACAGCGTCGGCGATGCCTTCGCCGTGCCCGACCTGGATTTCCGTTATGTGCTGCCTTTCGGGAAAGGCACGCGGGCGCGCGTCACGCAGGAACCCAATGGCATCATCACGACCCACGGGGACGCCATGAACCGCTACGCGGTGGACTTCGGCGTGGCGCGGGGCACGCTCGTGCGCGCCGCGCGCGGCGGCGTCGTGATCGAGGTCAAGGACGGATTCACCGCCGGGCGGCGCGATCCCGCGCTTGCCGGACAGACCAATCTCGTTGCCATCCTGCACGCGGACGGCACTTTCGCGCAGTATGCGCATCTCGCGCCGCGCGGCGTGCTGGTGCGCCCCGGGGAACGGGTCGAGACGGGGCAAGCGCTGGCCTATTCCGGCAATACCGGCTTCTCTTCCGGGCCGCATCTGCATTTCGATGTGCGGCGGGCGCTCATCAAGCCGGGGGGGCGCGTGGTGCAGGAGTCGATCCCTTTTTCTTTCCACAGCCGCGTCTCGGGCGCGAAAATCACGCTCCGGCAGCGCATGCGGATCACGGTGGACTGAATTGAACGGGAGGATTCAAGCCGCGCCCGGCGGGGCCGATACTCTTGCAATACCGCCATTGACCGGACACATGACATGAAACGAGGCGGATTTTCCGCGCTTTGCCTGCTGTGCGCGCTGGCGTTGCCCGCCGTGGCGCAGGAAGCGCCCGCGCGCGCCGCCGCCGCGCCGGGGAAAGACGGGCGCGATACCAAGGGCTATCCTTTCCCGGCGCGGGCGGACACCGTGGCGGCGGCGCAGAACATGGCCCACGCCATGGCGCTGCGCGATTATTGCGCCGATGCCCGCGTGCCGGCGGAATTCGTGCGCGAGCGCCTCGCCCGCTTCAGCCGCATGACCGGACGCGAGGAGACGTGCCGGAGCCTGCTCGATTATTGAGGGGAGAACGCCAGCCTGAATCCGCTGCGGCCATCCCGGTGAACGGGGCGGCGGGCGCCACGGTGGGCCGAGCGCAAGGAACTGAGCTGGCTGCGCCAACTGCCGCCGCGCAATATGCGCGTCTTGCCGCTTTCGGGGCCGGGCGGGTCGCTCTCCGGGCTACCGGCATAGTAATCGGGAGCGTACCAATCCTGCACCCATTCCCAGACGTTGCCATGCATGTCGTACAGTCCCCACGGGTTGGGTTTCCTTTCACCCACGGGGCATGTTCTCTGTATCGCGGTGCCGAAGTAGCACGCGTGTTCCCGCACCCGGTTTTTCTTCCCGAAAGAAAACATATGCGGCGTCCCGGCGCGCGCGGCGTATTCCCATTCCGCTTCGGTGGGCAGCCGGTATCCCCGCGTGCCTTCCCGTTCGTTCAGGCGCTGGATGAAAACCTGGACGTCTTCCCACGAGACGTTTTCCACCGGCTCGCCATGTGCCTTGAATACGCTCGGATTGTTGCCCATCACCGTCCGCCATTGCTCTTGCGTGACTTCGTATTTCCCCAGGTAGAAGGGCTTGCTGATGATGACGTGGTGCTTGGGGCGTTCGTTGGCGCGGGATTTTTCCTTCGGGTCCGAACCCATCATGAAAGAGCCTGGCGGGATTTCGATGAGTTCCATGCCGATGCTGTTCTTGTGGACGGGAAACGAGGCGACCGGCGCTTCGGGCGGCGTGGCGCACGCCGCCAGCAGACCGCCGATGAACAGGGCCGCGCATATCTTCGAGGGTTTCATCTCACATTGCCTCCGGAATTGGGTCGAAGCGTCATTATTCCCCAATCGGCGTCCGTGCACAACCAGGCGGGGCGCGCCCGCTCGTCTGGCCGGATACTCGATCATTGAGGGGAGAACGCCAGCCTGAATCCGCTGCGGGCATCCCGGTAAACAGGGCGGCGGGTGCCGCGGTGGGCCGAGCGCAGGGGACTGAGTGCGCTGTGCCAACTGCCGCCGCGCAATATGCGCATTTCGCCGCTCTCGGGGCCGGGCGGGTCACTTTCCGGGCTGCTGGCGTAGTAGTCGGGATCGTACCAGTCCTGCACCCATTCCCAGACGTTGCCATGCATGTCGTACAGTCCCCACGGGTTGGGTTTTCTTTTTCCCACGGGGCACGCCGACCGCCCTGATGTGCTGAAGTAGCATGCGTGTTTCCGCACCCATTTTTTCCGCCCGAAAGAAAACATATGCGGCGTCCCGGCGCGCGCGGCGTACTCCCATTCCGCTTCGGTGGGCAGCCGGTATCCTTGCGTGCCTTCCCGCTCGTTCAGGCGCTGGATGAAAACCTGAATGTCTTCCCACGAGACGTTTTCCACCGGGAGTCCCTGCGCTTTGAATACACTCGGATTGTCGCCCATCACCGCCCGCCATTGCTCTTGCGTGACTTCGTATTTCCCCAGGTAGAAGGGCTTGCTGATGGTGACACTGTGCTTGGGGCGTTCGTCGGCGCGGGATTTTTCCTTCGCGTCCGAACCCATCATGAAAGAGCCTGCCGGGATTTCGATGAGTTCCATGCCGATGCTGTTCTTGTGGACGGGAAACGAGGCGACCGGCGCTTCGGGCGGCGTGGCGCACGCCGCCAACAGACCGCCAATGAACAGGGCCGCGCATATCTTCGAGGGTTTCATCTCACACTGCCTCCGGAATTGGATCGAAGCGTCATTATCCTCCAATCGGCGTCCGCGTATCAACGGCGCGGGCGGGCTGGCCGGCCGGGGGTACGCGGGCGATGCGCTGGCCGCGCACGGTTTCGAGCAGCGGCGCGAGCGGCCCGAGGCCGGGGATGACGAGGCCGGGCGCGATTTCGGCCAGTGGCCGCAGGACGAAAGCGCGCTGGTGCAGGCGCGGGTGGGGCAGCGTGAGCGCCGGGGCGCGCAGTTCCGTGTCGCCGTGCAGCAGCAGGTCGAGGTCGATGGGGCGCGGCGCGCGCGCGGCGGCGCGGGTGCGGCCGCCGGCGGCTTCGAGGGCGAGCAGGAGGTCGAGCAGCGCCGCGGGCGAAAGGGCGGTGTCGACGGCGGCGACGGCGTTGATGTAGTCGGGCTGTTCGTCGGCGACGCCCAGCGGCGCGCTGCGGTAGCACGAGGAGTGAGCGGCGAGGCGGGTGAGCGGCAGGGCGTCGAGCGCCTCCAGCGTGCGGGCGAAGGTGGCGAACGGGTCGCCGAGGTTGGCGCCGAAGGCGATGTAGGCGCGCGCTGTCGCGGAGGTCATGGCGCCGGCGCGGCCTCGGCGGCGGCATCGCCGTCGTTGCCGGGCTTGCGCCGTCGGCGGCGGCGTTTGTGCGCCGCCGCGCCTTCCTGCGGCGCGGCGCGCAGCAGTTCTTCGCGTTCGTCGTGGCCGGCATGGGCGAAGCGATCCCACCATGCGGGAATTTCCTGCGGGACGCCGCCCGCCAGCGCGCGCAGGCGGAGGAAATCCCAACCGGCGCGGAAACGGGGATGTTCGATCAGGCGGAACGGCGTTTTTCCCGTGCGCTTGTCGAAGCGCGGCTGGATCGCCCAGATGTCCTTGATGTCGCCGATGACGCGGCGGGTGATCGCCAGTTTCGCGGCCTGGGCGTCGAGGATTTCGTCCATGGCGTCGAACAGCGCCGGTTGCGCCATTTCGCCGGCGGACTGGCGTTCTTTCCATTCGCGCAGCACTTCGGGCCAGAGTAGCGCGGCGAAAAGGAATCCGGGCGACACCGATTTGTCGGCGCGCACCCGCTCGTCGGTATTTTCCAGCGCCAGCCAGATGAAGCGTTCGGCCACGGGTTGATCGAGAATGACATCGAGCAGCGGCAGCAGCCCGTGGTGCAGCCCTTCCTCGCGCAATTGTTCGATGCAGCGCACGGCGTTGCCCGACAGCAGCAGCTTGAGCGTTTCGTCGAACAGCCGCGCCGTCGGCACGTTTTCGAGCAGTACGGCCATGTCGCGGATCGGCGCGCGCGCGGCGGGGTCGATGATGAGGCCGAGCTTGGCCGCCAGCCGCACCGCGCGCAGCATGCGCACCGGGTCTTCGCGGTAGCGGGCGCGCGGCTCGCCGATCATGCGCAAGGTTTTCTGCGACAGGTCGGCGACGCCGTGGTGGTAGTCGAGGATGGTCTCGGTGGCCGGATCGTAATAGAGCGCGTTGACCGTGAAGTCGCGGCGGATGGCGTCCTCGGCTTGGGTGCCGTAGATGTTGTCGGCCAGTACCCGGCCATGCCGGTCGGTTTCGGCCAACTGGTTGGCGCGGAAAGTGGAGACTTCGAGCGTCTCCGCGCCGCTGGTGACGTGGACGATCCTGAAACGCCGGCCGATGATGCGGGCGCGGCGGAAGAGCGTCCTGACTTCTTCGGGCGTGGCGCTGGTGGCGACGTCGTAATCCTTGGGCGGGTGTCCGATCAGCAGGTCGCGGATGGCGCCGCCGACGATATAAGCTTGGTGGCCGTGCGCTTGCAGCGTGGCGCAGACCTTGACCGCGAAGGGCGAGACCTGCTCGCGGCGGATGCCGTGCTGGCTGACGGGAATACGGGCTGGCTCGCCGGAAATGGATTTCGCGGCGCGGCGGTTGAACACCTTGCGCAGCAGCTTGCGGATCATTGGGAGATGGATTTCGGGGAGCGAATCAGGCGCGCAATGATACCCGATATACCCGATGCGTGGCGCGGCCCGGAGACTATCGCCCGTCCGCCGTCGCTGGCGCGGCATCGTTTTCGGGCCGGGTCTCCAGCAGGGCGCTGATGGCGCGCACGTCGTCCTCGTCCAGGCTGCCGACGGCGGCCTCCAGGCGCAGCCTGGCAAGCAATGTGTCATAGCGGGAGCGGGAGAGCCGCTGCACGGTGTCGGCAAGCTGGCTCTGGGCGTTGAGCACGTCGATATTGATCCGCACGCCCACTTCGTATCCCATCCGGTTGGCTTCGAGCGCCGAGGCCGACGACACGCGCGCCGCTTCCAGCGCCCGTACCTGGGCCATGCCGCTGGTGACGCCCAGATAGGCTTCGCGCGCCGTCAGCGCCGCCGCGCGGCGCGCTTCTTCGAGATCGGCTTCGGCCTTGAGCCCGAGCGCCGCCGCTTCGCGCGCGCGAGAGGAAACGGCGCCGCCCTGGTAGAGCGGTATATCGAGCTGCACGCCCACCGTACCGCTGTTGCTGCGCTCGACCGAAGCCGAAGGCTGGCGGCTGCGTCCGTAGCTCGCCACCAGATCCAACGTCGGCAGATGCCCGGCGCGTTCGCGCGCGAGGGCGCGCAGGGCGATTTCGCGCAGGATTTGCTGTGCCTGCACATCGAAATTGTCTTTTTCGGCGGAATCCACCCAAGCATCGATATCGTCGGGTTGCGGGCGGGAAAGCTCTATCCCGGCGCGCAGACCGGCCAGTTCGCCGGGAGTGCGGCCGATGATGCGCGCCAGCGCCTCGCGCGCGACATCGAGCGTATTGCGGGCGGCGATTTCCTGTGCCGAGGCTAGGTCGAAACGCGATTGCGCTTCATGCACGTCGGTAATCGTCACCGTGCCCACGTTGAAGCTGGTGCGCGCCAGTTCGAGTTGTTCGGCCGCCGCAGTGCGCAATTGCACGATGGCTTCGAGCGAGTCGCGGGCGTTGAGCACATCGAAATACGCCTGCGCCGTGCGCAGGATCAAGGTTTGCCGGGCCGCGCCGAGCAGCCTGCCGGCAAGCTCCGTGCGCAACGCGCTTTCCTGGTACTGGAGCCAGTTCTGCCGCCGGAAGAGCGGAGCGTTCAGGCGCAGCGCGTAACTGTTGCTGTTGTAACGCTTGCTGGTTTCGGCGCCCGCCTCGCTATGCGTTTCGTCATCGTTCCGGCTGGCGTTGGCGCTGGCCGTCACCGTCGGCAACAGGGCGCCGCGGCCCTGCACGACCTTTTCCCGGTCGGCGTCGAATTGCGCGCGCGCCGCGGCGTAACCGGCGTCGTGCGCGAGCGCGTCACGATAAACCTGGAACAGATCGGCCGCGCCCGCCGCGCCCGCCGCCAGCATGAGCGCGGCGGCGAGAGCGGCGCGCCCGGAAAGAGAGCGAGAGCGGCGAATTCCCGGAAAAAGATGGACGGGACGAAAAGGCATGATGAAACCTCAGAAGTGGAACTCACTCGCGGCCATGGCGTGGCGCAGCATCGGCGCCACGGTTTCAAACAGATCGCGGCTGTGGAAATGATCTTCGTCCTCGCGCACCACCAGCCGCGCCTTCATCACCGGCGCTTCGCCAACGAAAGCGAACAGCCGCCCGCCCGTTGCGAGCTGCGCCGCCAGGTTCCCGGGCAACTCGGGCAGTCCGCCCGAAACCACGATTACATCGTAGCGCGTGGGCGTTTCCTGCTCCCGCAGGCCATCGCCTTCTTCCACCACGACATTTTTCACCCCGCTGAGCGCGAGCCTGTCGCGCGCCAGCCTCGCCAGTTCCGGCTCGATTTCGACCGTGCGCACCTTGTTCGCGCCGCTTGCCAGCAAGGCGGCGAAATAGCCGCTGCCCGTACCGATTTCCAGCACCGAATCGGCGCGGCCAATCTTGATCGCTTGCAGGATGCGCCCCTCGATCACCGGCCTGAGCATGAACTGCCCGCGGGGCAGGGGGACTTCGATATCGGCGAAAGCCAGCGCGCGCACGGGGAGCGGCACATAATCCTCGCGCCGCGCCGACATCAACAGTTGGCGCACATTCGCATCCACGACCTCCCATGGCCGGATTTGCTGCTCGACCATGTTGCGACGCGCGTGTTCGAAATCCATCGACGACTCCCGGACAAAACAAAAGATCGACTCGGCCCGCCGCCAGGGCGGCCTTGTGCACCCACCAAAATAGTGCGTATTCTAGGGGAAACCCCGCCCCCCGGCCACCGGCGCGCGCCGGGAACGCGCGCCCGCTCGACCGCCGGGCGGGTGAAACCGCGCCGCTCAGGCCAGATCGTTCGGTTTGAGCAGACGTTCGAGCGTGGTGATACGGTCCTTGAGGGCGAGCTTTCGCTTCTTCATGCGCCGCACGAGCAATTCGTCGCTGGCCGGGGATTCGGTCAGGCGGGCGATGGCGTCGTCGAGATCACGGTGCTCGTCATCCAGGCGGGCGAGACGTTCGCGCAAAGTCTCCGCTGTATCAAAATCTGCCGTATCGAAAATATCGTCGTTCATCGTGTGTTCTCCGGAACTTCGGTGCACAAGTGCGGCCCCCGGCTATGGTATGTGTCTGGAAAAGGGAAAACAATCACCGCCCGATTCCGATTAACATCTTCCGCTTCCAGGACGGAGCAGATCATGAACAAGGCATTCGTAAAAGAGTCCGAAGACGGCGACGGTGACGAGGAAGAAGCGCTTTCGCCCGCGTTGCGCCTGCCGCCGGGCAGCAAGAATTACATGACGCCGCGCGGCTACCAGACCTTGCGCGACGAACTCGACCAGCTTTTGCGCGTGGAGCGCCCGAAGATCGTGGAAACCGTCGCCTGGGCCGCGGGCAACGGCGACCGCTCCGAAAACGGCGACTACATCTACGGCAAGAAACGCCTGCGCGAAATCGACCGCCGCCTCCGCTTCCTGGGCAAGCGAATCGACAACGCCGAAGTTGTCGACCCGCGGGCGCGGCAAGGCGGCGACCAGGTGTTTTTCGGCGCGACGGTGACGATCCGCGCCGCCGACGACGGCGATGCCGCCGAACAGACCTGGCAGATCGTCGGCATCGATGAAGCCGACGTTTCCGCCGGGAAAATAAGCTGGATATCCCCGCTCGCCCGCGCCCTGCTCAAGGCGCGCGAAGGCGACAGCGTGCGCTTCATGAGTCCGGCGGGGGCGCGGGAAGTGGAGATCGTGGCGGTTCGCTACGAGTGAGGAGCGGGGATCGGAGGAACCATGCCTATTGATCCTGCCGGATCAGTCCCGCCATCACGCCTTCGATGGTCAGCGGCTGGCGCCGGAGATCAATGACGATGGGCGCGAAATCGGGGTTGGCGGGGAGCAATTCCACTGTTTCGCCCCGGCGCCGCCAAGTCTTGACCGTTACGTCGTCCTCGATGCGGACGACGACGATCTGGCCGTTGCGCGCTTCGGAGGCGCGGTGCACGGCGATGAGGTCGTTGTCGAGAATGCCCGCGTCGCGCATGCTCATGCCGCGTACCCGCAACAAATAATCGGCGCGCGGCGAAAAAAGCGCGGGATCGATCTGGAGATGCTTTTCGATGTGTTCGGCGGCAAGCAAGGGCGCGCCGGCGGCGACCCGTCCGACCAAGGGCAAGCCGGAAAGCGCCGGGATGCGGATGCCGCGCGCGTGACCATCGTCGATCTCGATCGCGCCCTTGGCCGCGAGCGCGCGCACATGGGTTTCGGCGGCGTTCGACGAGCGAAAGCCGAAAGCGGCGCAGATTTCGGCGCGCGTGGGCGGGCGACCCTCGCGCGCCGTGGTTTGCATGATGAAATCCAGAATTTCCTGTTGCCTGGGGGTCAGGTCGCGGCGCATGGGCGTCTCCTCGAAGTGCTGCAATAATATACAGTTGTTGCGCCGTTCTCCAGATGACATTTACGCCGGGCCGCTGTTCCGCTTCCGGGCGGCGGCGGACACGGCCAGGGCGCCGGGATTGGATCAGCGCCGCCACGCTCCGTATGAAACGAACTGGATTGCTACGGCGCTTCGCGCCTCGCAATGACGAGTTCGTGCGATGAAACTTCCCTCCCCCGCTTGCGGGGGAGGGTGGCCGAAGGCCGGGAGAGGGCTTCCAACCATCCGGCGCGCAGCGCCGCTGGATAAAAAGGGAGGTGAAGGAAGGAAACGCTTGTCCACTCCCCACCGCAAAGAAATCAGCGGCGCTTCGCGCCGGGTGGTTGGCTCCCCCCTCTCCCGGCCTTCGGCCACCCTCTCCCCCCTGCGGGGGCGAGGGGAATCCATTGGGAGACCTCGTCATTGCGAGGAGAGAATCGACGTGGCAATCCGTGCGACGGTTCAAGGCGAGCCTATTGGAATAGGTTCTATGAGCGCGCCGCATCAGGCCGCCAGCCGCCGGTAAGCGCCGCCGAAATAGATCAGCGGCTCGTCCTCGCGGTAGTCGAAACGTTCGACCTCGCCGATGAACACCACATGATCGCCTCCCGCGTAGCGAGTGGCGTTGCGGCACTCGACGCGCGCGCAGCAGCCGGGCAGCAGCGGCGCGCCGCCGAGACCTCCGTCCAGCGCGAGGCCGCCGAAGCGCTCTTCGCCTCGGCTGGCGAAACGTTGCGACA
>JAIRLA010000046.1 GCA_031259795.1 Azoarcus sp. | reverse complement strand
GTCTTCTGGCTGACCTTGATGAGGTCGATGCCGTTTTCGGCGTATTCGTATTGCGTCTCGCGGCCCAGCGGGTCGATGCGCCGGGTGATGCTGCCCAGTTCGTTGTACTCCATCTGCGTGAGCTGGGTGCTGCCGTCGGGCAGGACGCGACCAATCTTCGAGGGTTTGTCGCAAGAGCCGGAATTTTGGGGCGCGCCTTGCCCCGGATAGTTGAACCAGACGCGGCTCTCCAGCGGGCGCTTGATGCTCTCCAGTACGTTGGAGGTAAAGTTCCCCGAGCTAAAGTCCGTCGCATCATGGAGCCAGTGCTTGATTTCGGCCTTGGTGTAGTCGCCCGGATATTTCGCCAGCGCCTCGGCGTCCCAATGGAAGGTGTTGCGGTAATTCACGTAGGAGTTGAACAGGTTCATCCCCGCCGGCGCCCGTGATTCGGAGTACGAAATCCCCGGCGCGGTGTGGCGGAATTCCACCCGTTCTTTTTGCCCTTGGGCGTTGGTCAGTTCCAGCCAGCGGGTCGTGCCGCTTTCGCCGAAGTCGAATTGGCTCGTGCCGTAGGGCGTCGTGAGTTTTTCGATGAAAGTGCCGTAGAAGGAATAGGTGAAGGCCGAAACGATGCCCACCGCGTCGGTGATGCTCGCCAGCCGCCCGGAGTTGTCGTAGGCGAATCGCGCCTTGCGTCCGTGCGGGTCGACGATCGCGGTGATCTTGAGCGGGTCGGCATGGCCGTATTCGAACTTCGTCACGCCGCCGCTGGCGTCGGTGATGTGGGTGAGGCGCGCCCCTCCAATGTAACCGACATAATCGGTGAACGCCGTGTCCCCCCCGTCGTCGTAATGATAGGTGAGCGCGTTGCCCGCCGCGTCGATGACTTTGGTGAGGAATACCTTGCGTGCGCTGTAATACAGCTCCTCCGGAGTCGGCGGAATATCTATAGGGAGAGGGTGGTAGACCTGTTGTTTCAGGGTGCCCTGCGTCTCCGCTGCCGGGGTCCCCGACTGGAGTGTGTTTGTTTTTCGCATGAAGTAGCTGCTGTAGATTTCCTTGCCGCCATCGGCCAGATGCCGCTCATAGATGAGGGGATCGGTGGAGACGCGCACGAGTTGGGACTGGTCGTCGGTGTCGCGCGCGAACGCGCCGCTGGCGGCGTCGTAGTCCTTTTGCAGCCGGATGCCGCCGCCCGCCATGTAGCGCCGCACATTGCTGCCCGACCAGTCCGGGTTGTCGGAAATATAGGCGATGCCGCCCGCCGTCCAGTTCGGGCCGAGGTTGCTATAGGTGAAGGTGGCCGGTTGCGCGCCGACGCGCTGGCTGTAGTACACGCCCAAGGGCACGGCGGGGCCTTTCGGGGGCCGGTAGGACAGGGGGGTGTCCGCGAGTGTCAGGCTCACTTTCATGGACTGCACGCCCGCGCCCGCCATGCCGGTGTTCTCGCAGCCGCAGCTTGGCTTCACCGGGCAGACGGGGATGTCGCTGCCCTCCCCCGGACCGGTGGTGTAACCCGCGCCGATCACCCGGGCGCTTTCTTCCCGCGCCGCCAGACGCCAGCCCGCGATCTCGCCTTCCGCCGCCGCGAGGAAATAGCCGCTCGATTCCTCGTCGAGCGCGGCCTGGCTCATCCAGTAGTCCTTGCCCATGGCGGCGTCGCGCACGTGGTAGCGCATGCCGTCCTTGTCCGCCCTCGCTTCCAGCAGCGCGGCGTAGTGGCCGCTCTTCCAGTGCACGACCGAGGGGGCGGGCACGGGGCTGCCTGCTTCGCGGCGCAGGGCGACAAGCTCTTGCCCCTGGCTTTGCGCCAGCGCGGCCAGTTCGTCGAGGCGGTAGCCGCCGCCGCCGTGCGCCGGGAGCTTGTCCGGGTCGAGCGGCGCGCCGCGCAGTTGCGCCAGGGCCATGGGGCCGCACAGCAGGGGCGCGCTCGCGTCTTGCAGCCGCCAGAGGTTTTCGCGCGCCAGGGTGCGCGCTTCGCTGGCCGCGCCGACGAGGGCGCGTTTTTCCAGTTCGGGCAGGAGCGCGGCGACGGCGTCCTTGTGGCCCAGTCGCACGCGCAGTCCGACGAGCGCGCCGCCGACATGGTCGACGAGCGCCTTGACGCCGGGGTGGGCGATGGCCTTGCCCGCGTTCCAGGCGGCTTCGAGGTCATTGATGGCTTGCGTATAGCGGCCTTCTTCGATGGCGCGCAGGCCGAGGTTGCCGAGCAGCGCGGGCTTCCAGGCGCTTTGCGGGTGGGCGGCGAGGAAATCGGTGAGCGCGGCGCGGTCGAGCGGGTCCTGGCGGGCGGCCCATTTTTGCAGGGCGGCTTGCAGGGCGGCCTTGTCGGCGCGGCCCGCTTCTTCGGCCACCAGCACTTCGGGCATGGCGGAGGAGAGGATTTTTTCGGCCTCCCAGGGGAACGCGGCGGCGGGCGCGGCGGGCGCGATATCGGTATTGGCGCGGGTATCGGCGCGCGCTTCCGCCGCGTGGGCGGAGGGGAAGAGGCTGGAGATGGCCAGCGCGATGGCGGTCAGTTGCAGATTGCGGTTCATGGAGAAGGCTCCTCGATGTGCGTGGGTATGTGGTCTACAGGGGGGGTTCGTGAAGGGCGGAAAGAA
>JAIRLA010000033.1 GCA_031259795.1 Azoarcus sp. | reverse complement strand
GGCCGTCATGGCTTCGATCGCCTCGGCCACCGGCGCGGCCAGCCATTCGATGGCGGCGAGTTTGGCGCGAGCGCTGTCTTCAAACTGGCGGGAAATGCGCTCGATCAGATTCATGTCCGGAAAATGGCTTGAAAGGGGGAAAAGTCTATCATCAGGGGGCAGGAGTCGGGAATCGGCGTGCAAAAATTCACAAAATGGCAGACGGGGCCGGCACGTCCCCGCGCCGCGAATCTTCCCGCCCTGTCTGCCGTTCCAGCGCATGACGCGTCAGGATTTCGTCATGAAGGGCGCCTGCCGTGCCTGTCTCTGTATCGCTCGCCGTGAAGGTCGTTGGCGCGAGCGACCGGATTTCTCCAGTGTCTATCCGCGTAAATCAAACAGAGTAGCCCGTATCCGCATCCCCTGACACAATACAAGAAATAACGGATAATGAAGAACTTGACATACCATGGTCGGTCATCCGCAAGAGAGCCGGGGCACGCCGGTCTTTTGCATTCGCGGGTTTTGCGGGTTTTGCTTTTGGAAAGGAAAAATGATGGAAGGCATTCTCAGGCTGTTGGTAGTGCTGGCGGCGCTTGGCTTGTTGCTCTGGCTGCTGAAGGTCTTGATCTGGAATTTCATGCGCTTCGCAAAATTCGCGCCGAATCGTTATGTCTTTCGTTACAAGGGCGAGAAGATTACGGAGAAAGGCCCCGGACTTTCCTTTTTTTATTTCGCTCCCACGACCTCGCTCGTCGCGGTGCCCGTCAGCAGCGAAGACGCGCCTTTCATGCTCTCGGAGACTTCCGCCGATTTCCAGGAGCTGACGATCCAGGGGCAGATCACCTACCGTGTTTCCGATCCCGCGCAGGCGGCGAAGATGTTGAATTACACCATAGACATCGAACGGCCCGGGTTGGGTTATCAATCCGACGACCCGCAGAAATTGCCGGAACGACTGATTACCCTGGCGCTGGTCGCTATCAAGGCTGCGGTCAAGAATCTCAATCTCAAGGAAGCGATCATTTCTTCGGACGACATTGCGCGCAAGGTGCATCAAGCGCTCTCCGAGCATGAGATGGTCCACGCTCTGGGCGTGGAAGTCCTGGGGCTTTCCGTCGCCGCCATCCGGCCCACTCCGGAAACCGCCAAGGCGCTGGAAGCCGAAACGCGCGAAGGCATCTTGCAAGAATCCGACCAGGCCATTTTCCAGCGGCGTAATTATGCTGTTGAGCAGGAGCGCATCATCCGCGAAAGTGAACTCAATACCGAGCTCGCCGTGGAAAAAAAGAATCGTGAAATACAGGAAAGCAAGCTGGAAACCCGGCGCCTGGCGATGAAAAAGGACATGGAAATGCAGGAGGAACGCCTCGCTTTCCAGATTTCGCAGGAAGAGAAAAACCAGGCGCTGATCGACCTCAAGAGCCGCAACGACAAGGCGATGGCCGACGCCAAGGCTTACGCGCTCAAGGCGGTCATCGCGGCCTATGAGAACACGAGACCGGAAGTCCTGAAAGTACTGGCGAACGCCGGACTGGACTCCGGCCGGTTGCTTGCGCAAGCTTTCCAGGGTATTGCCGATCAGGCGGAAAAAATCGGCAGTCTCAACATCACGCCCGATCTCCTGAACGCCCTCATGAAGACCCCGCCTTCCAAGTCTTCCTGAACGCGGACGGGTGGCGGGCCATGAAGAAATACGATCGCCGCATCATTATCGTCATCCGGGAAACCCGGCTGGAAAAAGTGTTGATGAGCCAGAACACCCGCGCCCAGGCGAAGTTCTACATCCATTCATTGGGCGGGGACTTCGACGACTACGATACGGAGCACCGGCAATACCACGCGTCCGTGCAAAAGGCGCGGCAATGCCTGGAAGAACTGGGCAATCTCCAGATGCTGGACCGGAAATACCTGCCCAATTTCATTTTCGCGCCTGAGGATATCGTGGTCGTGATCGGCCAGGATGGCTTGGTGGCGAATACGGTCAAATACCTGGACGCCCAGCCGGTCATCGGCCTCAATCCCGACCCCGCCCGCTGGGATGGCGTACTCCTGCCCTTCATTCCGGAGGATGCGGCGAAAATCGCCGAGGACACCATAAAGGGACGGCGAAAAACGGAAGAAGTGACCATGGCGAAAGCGCGCATCCAGAACGGGCAGGAATTGCTGGCGGTCAATGATTTTTTCATCGGACAGCGCACTCATGTTTCCGCCCGCTACATCATCAAGCACGGCGGTCTCAAGGAGCCGCAATCCTCGAGCGGCGTCATCGTCTCGACCGGGCTGGGTTCCACGGGCTGGATGAAAAGCGTCATCGCCGGAGCTTCGCGTATTTCCGCCTCCGTCATCGGTCATCCCTACGGCGGGCAACAGGAAAACGACGGTCTCATCGTAGAAGAAGAGCCGCCAGAAGAAGAACCGCCGCTCTTGCCGGGGATGGCTGGTGGTCTCGGGGTACTGGCCATCGATGCGCTGGAGCGGGTAGTATATGGCGAACCGCGTGGCGAACCGCGCGCGTCGAAAAGAACACGGCAAAAGAAACAAAGTTACGGTCTTTCGGAATTATCGGGCGTCATTGGAAAGTGGAGAAGCGAGGAGCTTATTTTCGCTGTGCGCGAACCCTTTCCCAGCAAGACGACCGGTACATCCCTGGTTTTCGGAAAGATCTCGGCAAAAGAAGCCTTGCGCATCGAATCCCTGATGGGAGAAAACGGCATCATCTTCAGCGACGGCATTGAAAGCGATTTCCTTGCTTTCAACGCCGGCACCGAGGCGGTGATTACCCTCGCGGACAAGCGGGGGCGCATCGTGGTGTAGGGATCAGGAATCAGATTTAGTCGGCGTCGATTCGTTTCGTATGAAACGACGCCTTCTCCCCGCTCGACCGCCAAGCGGAGAAAAGGGAGCCTTTGAGAGAACTCGTATAAAAGTGTTCAGACCGGAGACATCCCAATTCGGATGCGGTCGAAGTGCCGGCGGCAAGGCTGGACGTCCTCACACGCCCGGAACCGTCTCTTGTCATTTCCTGGTATGCTGTCGGCCCGCCCATCCTTGGAATGGGAAAACGGCGGCAACGATTCATCCGAAAGAAAGGAGGTTTGCCATGACGTAGTTACTCATCACAGGAGAACGTCATGTCTCGCACTTATCGACGGCGTCATGCCCGCTATAATCTGGACTGGGTGCTGTCTGACTACGCTTGGATCAATGGTCATCTGCAACGCGTTGGCATTGATCCCAGAAGCCGGGAAGGAAAGAAGGTCCTTGCGCGGTACTTTTCGGATGCCAGTTTTGGCGATTACGCTCATGCCGCCCCGCCGCATTGGTATCGGCGGTATCTGAACCATCGCGCGGATCGGCGTGAAGAAGCCGAACTGCAACGCTGGCGAAGGAATCCCGACAGGGAAATTGTCTTGCCCCGCCGCGTCAGTGATGCTGGCTGGTATTGGTAAAACATTCGACAGAGGAAGGATTCCTATGCACTACAAACGCAAACGCCCCAAAAATGCCCGCGCCGGATGCTTGCTGTGCAAACCCAACAAAATGAACGGTTGGGCAAAACATCGGGAATTCGGACATTTCGGATTTGGAAAGTTGCGGCGAGAAATCGTTGCGCGAGAGGCTCTCAAGGAAAATGAGCAATGACTTCAATGATATAGCCATGGCTCAATGGATAGAGCGCCGGCTTGCGAAGCTGGAGATTGCAAATGAAACGCCACAGCGTCAGCAAGGCCACGATCATCAAGTGGCACAAGCGTGAGGATGTGGAAGACCGTTCGCATCGGGCGCACACCCTGCATACGACCCTTTCCGCCGCGCAGGAACTGATCGTCGTCGAAACTGCGCCGCCTGCTGGAGTTGCCTCTGGATGACCTGCTGGCGGTCAGCCGACGCTTCATCAATCGTACAACCACTTCATCCCACAATGAGCCATCGGACATCGATCTCCCGTCGACGCCCTTGCGTCGTGCAGAACGGCAAGGGGAAGGTCGATCCCCGGCCCCGTCAGCCGCAGATCGCATCCACCATGGATTGTTTGCCGGGGAGGGCTTTTTCGAGCAGGGCTCCCAGGCGTTCGTTGTCGATGCCTTCGATTTCCGGCGGGGGGGTGACTTTGAGCAGCGTGTCGAACGGGTTGGGCGTTTCGGCGGCCATCATGGCAACGCGCACGGTGTCGCGCAGGTTGGCCGGGGGCCATTCGCCATCGTAGGCGTTTTCGTAGTCGAGCGCGTCGATGATGTCGTCGGGCAGCTCGAACGCTTCCAGTACCGAGCGGGAGATCGGTTCGTGCCATACGGAGACGAATTCGGCGAAGCGCGTGAGGTTGTTTTCCAGCGCCGGGTAGGCGGAAACCCGCGACAGCAGGAAGAATTGGCCGATGTCGACCATCAGGCCCGCAAGCATGGCTGTGTCGGGGTTGACGGTGCGCAGGTGGTGGGCGAACGCGTAGGACCACGAGGCGATGTCGATCGAGTGGCGCCAGAGTTGCGAGGCCATTTGCCGCAGGGGGGGCGAGCGGTGGTCCTGGGTGAGCTGTTCGGCGGCCACGGCGAAGGCGAGACATCTGAGCGCCGCCAGGCCAATGCGCCTGACCGCTTGGTTGAGACTGGTGATGTGCGCGCCGTAGGGGTTGAGCAGCATGGCGTTGGCCATGCGGATGGCCTTGGCGCTCAGGACGGGCTCGGCGCGCACGACGGCGACGATGTCGTCGATCGAGGAGTCCGGGTCGTCCGCGAGATCCTTGATGCGCAATGAAATGTCCATCGAGGTGGGAAAATTCAGGTGTCCTGCCTCGAGCTCTGTTTCGATCTGCCCGGCGAAGGCTCTGGTTTGCGCCTCGAAGTCCTGCATGAGTGGCTCCATCAAAGGGGAAATATCGCGGAGTATGCTGTTTCTGTGCGGGCTGTTCAAGTGAGACTGGACGCGAGGGGCTGTCCGCTCTGCGGTATCCGGTAATATGTCATGTCGTCAATGCGGTTTGCCCGGGGCGATGGCCTTGTCGAACAGCCCGCTCAGGGTTTTCTGTATATCGGCGGGCAGCAGGACGATTTTTGCGTTGTCCGACGCGGCCAGCTTCTGTACCGAGGCGATGTACTTTTCCCCGAGCAGGTAGAGCATGGGGGTGGGTTCCGTGCCGAGCGAGGCGGTGACGCGGCGGATCGATTCCGCGGAGGCTTCGGCCAGCGTGACCTGCGCATCGGCGTCGCGGCGCGCGGATTCGAGCCGGGCTTCGGCTTCGAGAATGGCGGATTGTTTTTGGCCTTCGGCGCGCGTGACCATGGCCTTGCGTTCGCGTTCGGCGGCGGCCTGCATTTCCATGGCGCGCTGCATCGAGGGCGAGGGTTTGATGTCCTGGATTTCGACCGATTTCACTGTCAGGCCCCAGTCGACGGATTCGTCGGCGATGCTTTCGCGCAACCGCGCTTTGATCTTGTCGCGCGAAGAGAGCGCTTCGTCGAGTTCCATTTCGCCGACGATGGCGCGCAGGGTGGTCGTGATCAGGTTGCGGATCGCTTCCGAGAAGTCGGTGACGCCATAGACCGCCTTGACCGGATTGGTGATCTTGATGAAGGCGATGGCGTTGGTGAGGATGACGGCGTTGTCGCGCGTGATGACTTCCTGTTGCTGTACATCGAGGATGATGTCTTTGGTGACGAGGCGGTAGGCGACTCTGTCGAGATAGGGGATCAGGAAGTTGAGGCCGGGCCGCAGGGTGCCCTGGTATTTGCCGAGGCGCTCGACGATCCACTCTTCTCCCTGGGGCACGATGCGCACGCCCTTGGCCACGGTGATGAAGGCAAAGATGATGATGACGATGGTGAGGATGAATCCGACGCTCATGGGACGCTCCAGGGGGAAAGGAGGAGAAAGGAGGGGAGGGGAGGGGGGGGGGAATGCCGTCATGGCCGGCTCAGGCCTGCGCGATCCTGACGAAATTGCCTTCGACGGAGATGACTTTGACCCGCGCGCCCGCGTCGATGCCGGTATCGGCGGTGCATGACCATTCTTCCGCGCCGAGGATGGGGCGCTGGAAACGCACTTTGCCGCGCTCGAAGGGCGCGACCGCGTTGACCAGCAGGCCGATTTCGCCGATCACGTCGCCCGCGGCGGTGCCGATCCGGGTTTTGTCCTTCGCGCGCCGGAATACCCGGAACCACAATACCGTCATCGCCACCGAAGCCACGGCCCACAGGAACAATTGCCAGGCGAGCGGCAGGTTCGGGGCAAGGAGCAGCAGCAGGGCGACGAGAATCGCGCCCAGTCCGAACCAGATCACGAAAAAGGAGGGAATCAGCAATTCCAGCATGATCAGTACGATTCCGCCCACCATCCATTGCCACCACTCTGGCTGGATAATATCTTCCAGCATCATCAGGGCGTTTTTCAAATCCATCGTTTTCCTCCAGTGCAGGGCGCTTATTCTGCCACGCGGAGGTTGCGCCGGGTATCGGCAAAATGAAATCCCGACACGCCATGCCGCGATTGGCGGCTTTGCCATGGACTGTACATCATGAATCCGTTCAAATTTCCGGCCCGGCTGGCGGGCCATTTCGGTCTGGCCCTGTTTGTCCTGGCGGCGCTGCTTTTGCCCGCCGCCTGTGCGCGCGACGACTCGCAGGCGGCGCTCGACGCCGCCGCCGCTGAATTGCAGGCGGCGCTGGAGGCGAAGGCGGCGGAGCGCGTCCTCGCCGTCCTGCATTCCGGCTTTGGCGCGCCGGGCGCGGATAATGGCCGCGATTGGGCCCGGCGCACGATGGCGCTGATGTTCATGCGCCACAAGAACGTCACCGTCGCCGTTTTGTACCGCGACAACCGGCGCGATCCGCGCGTGCCGGATCGCGCCGTCACCGAGGCCGAAGTGACCTTGCTCGGCGCGGAGAATCTGCTGCCGGATCGCGCCGCGCATTATCGCGTGCGCCTCGAATGGGGGCTGGAAGCGGGCGCGTGGAAGGTCACGCGGCTCACTTGGGAATAAATAAACCAGGCCGGGCCAATCCGGCCCGGATCGCCGCGCCTCCGGAGAAAACCGTTCCGGGGGCGCCAGCGTTAATTGTCGATTCCCCGCGCCTTTTGTGTGCTGTTAGGATGCGCTCCCGCAAGAACGCCAACACGAAAGAAGGGAGAAGAAATGCAATTGACCTTGAATACCCATTACACTCTGATCGCCGCGGTCGTGGTATTGATGGTGGGCCGCCTGCTCGTGTCGCGGGTATCGTTGCTGTCGCATTTCAATATCCCGGAGCCGGTGGCGGGAGGGCTGGTCGCCGCGCTGCTGGTCGCCGTGCTGCATCGCGTCGAAGGCTTCAGCCTGACGATCGACGGCGCTCTGCAAGACACTTTCATGTTGATGTTCTTCGCCTCGATCGGCCTCAACGCCGATTTTTCGCGCCTGCGCGCCGGCGGCATGCCGCTGGTCGTGCTCACCGCCGCCGTCTCCGCTTTCATCGTCGTGCAGAACCTGATCGGCCTGGGCATGGCGAGCATGCTGGGGCTGCATCCGCTCACCGGCCTGATCGCAGGCTCCGTCACCCTGACCGGCGGCCACGGCACGGCGGGCGGTTGGGGGCCGATGCTCGAAGAGATGGGCGTGCAGGGCGCCACCGCCATCGGCATGGCCTGCGCGACTTTCGGCCTGATCCTCGGCGGTCTCACCGGCGGGCCGGTGGCGCAGCGCCTCATCAACCGCCATGGTTGCCGGACGCCGGGCCGGGCTTCGCTGGAAGATTCCTCCGGCGACATCGCCTTCGAGCAGCCGCGCCACACTCGCCTGATTACCGCGGATTCGGCGCTGGAGACCATCACCATGTTCGCCATCGCCCTCGCCGCGGCGCAATTGCTGACCGGCATACTCGCCGATCTCCTCGCGCACACGACGATACGGGTGCCGACTTTCGTGCTGGCGCTGGGCTCCGGCATCGTCGTGCGCAACATTCTGTCGCGGATATTCAATGTCGAAGTCTTCGACCGCTGCGTGGACGTGATCGGCAACGTCTCCCTGTCGCTCTTCCTCGCCATGGCCATGCTCTCGCTCAAACTCTGGCAATTGGTGGATCTGGCCATTCCGCTGCTGCTGATCCTCTTCGTCCAGACCGTGGTCATGGTGCTCTACGTGAGCCTAGTGACGTTCCGCTTTCTCGGCAAGGACTACGACGCCGCCGTGATCGCCGCCGGACATTGCGGCTTCGGCATGGGCGCGACCCCCACGGCGGTCGCCAACATGCAGGCGGTGACCCAGCGCTACGGCATTTCGCACAAGGCGTTCCTGATCGTGCCGCTCGTGGGCGCTTTCTTCGTGGACATCATCAATACACTGGCGCTCTCCATCTTCACGGCGCTGCCTTTCCTGCATTGACGGGGGTTGGAGCCAGCCCGCCCCCGTCATTGCAAAGAATTCCCTTCCCCCGCTTGGCGGGCGAGAGGGTGGCCGAAGGCCGGGAGAGGGCTTCCAACCATCCGGCGCGCAGCGCCGCCGACTAAAAAGGGGGAAGGAAGGGGAACGCCCGTCCACGCCCCGCCGCAAAGAAATCAGCGTCGCTGCGCTCCGCAAGCTTGGCCCCCCTCTCCCTGGCCCTCCCCCGCAAGCGGGGGAGGGGAATTCTTTGGGCATGGGGAA
>JAIRLA010000287.1 GCA_031259795.1 Azoarcus sp. | reverse complement strand
GTCTGGCGTTTTTGCGCGGGTGCTTAGCTCAGTTGGTAGAGCGTCGCCCTTACAAGGCGAATGTCGGCGGTTCGACCCCGTCAGCACCCACCATCCCTTTGCCCCCAGACAGCATCATGATGTCCCGAAAACCCCGCCACGGCAGGGTTTTTCGTTGGTTCGCCGTCTCGCTGCGTCTGTTGGGCAACTGTAAGAATCCATTCCAATAGGCCCGCCTTGAACCGTTGCATGGATTGCCGCGTCGATGCGCTCCTCGCAATGACGAGGGGGGCGGTTTTCGCAATGACGAGGTCTTCCGATGAACTCCCCTCCCCCGCTTGGCGGGCGAGAGGGTGGCCCGCAGGGCCGGGAGAGGGCTTCGTTTCATGCGGAGCGAAGCGACGCTGATTTCTTTGCGGTGGGGTACGGACAGGCGTCCCCTTTCGTCCTCTCCCTTTTTATCCAGCGGCGCTGCGCGCCGGATGGTTGGAAACCCTCTCCCGCCCTTCGGGCACCCTCCCCCCACGCGGGGGAGGGAAGTCCATCGGACGGGGGGAGAATCCATCGGAAGAACTCGTCATCGCGAAAGCCCTTCCCCCACCTCGTCATTGCGAGGAGCGAATCGACGCGGCAATCCATGCAGCGGTTCAGGGCGGGCCTATTGGAATGGATTCTTACTATTGGGGATGTTCGCGCCCCCGGTTGAGATCGTCTTGCCAACGGCCGGGCCGTTCTGGACAACGTCTGGGGCATTCTGGCTTCCTGATTCGGCGACAGGTTTTCCCGCCGGGGCGATCACACATCTGACTGGAATGTTTTTGATCGGAGGGCGGGGGGCGACTCTTGATTCCTGATACCTGATCCCTGGAAATCGGCTGATTTACGCGAAAGTGTGGGAAATACTGAGTGATAAAAGGAGCTTTTCTGTTTTTGAACACTGCTCACAATATTTCTGGAAATCCCTATCAGTAGAAACCCTTCTTCCTTCCCGTTCAAACGGGCGGCCTTCAATTTTTCCCGGGGAAAGAATTTGACTTACATTGGCGTGAATCTGTAGTAGGATCATAAAGGCCGTTCAGCATTAGTATACGGCGGCCTTCGTTATCTATTACGGAAAACCATAATGGCGCGCAAGGGAGAACACAGCCGCGATGAAATCCGCCTCATGGCGTTGGATGCGGCAGAAAACATTGTTGCTTCAGAGGGTTACGATGAGCTTTCGGCCAGGAGGGTGGCTTCCGCCATCGGTTATACGGTCGGTACGCTTTATCTGGTGTTCAGGAATCTTGATGACTTGATTCTGCAAGTCAACGGCCGCACGCTGGACAAACTCTACGATTACCTCAAGGCGGCGTATCCGGGAAATCCACAGGGTGCGCCGGAGGAAACTTTGAAAGCGCTGGCGCACGCTTACATCGCGTATGCGGAAACCGAGGCGTCGAGGTGGAACATGCTTCTGGAGGCTTCCATCAGAAAAGGCGATGTCGTGCCGGAGTGGTACCAGCACAAGGTGAACCGCATTCTTGCTCTTGGCGAGACCGCCGTGCGCGCGTTCGAGCCGGATGAAACCCGGGCGGCGCACGCGGCGCGCGTTCTCTGGGCGGGTATATACGGGATCTGTGTGCTGCGGATTCGCCGCCGCCTGAACCTCGCGGGCGGACAGAGCGCCGAGAATATGGCGACGACGCTCATCACGAATTTCCTGCGCGGTTTGCGCGGCTGAACGGACGCCACGCCATCCCGGCGGCGGTCGGCCGGCGCGCGTGACGCCTTCCCCGGCGGGCGCTCCGCGATGCGACGCGGCGGAAATTTTTCTCCGCGATAAGGGCAAAACCGGGTTGACGGCGGGGACGTCATCGCATACCTTCGCGGAAATCATTTCCGGGCGCGGTTCCTGCGCCCGATTCAGTGAGTACGGCGCGGCGCGCGAGCACGGCCAGCCTTGCCGGATACATTTCCCCTCCGAGCGGTTTTCCAACTTCTCTCTCCTTGCGAGATATTCATGAGCGAGCATATTCATTATGTGACCGACGACACTTTCGATGCCGAAGTGCTGGGGTCTCCACTTCCCGTGCTGGTCGATTACTGGGCCGATTGGTGCGCCCCATGCAAGGCGCTTGCCCCCATCCTCGATGAAATCGCCGACGGCTACAGCAGCCGTCTCAGGATCGCCAAGCTCAACATCGACGAAAATCCGCGCGTGACCGCTTCGTTCGGTATTCGCGGCATCCCGACCTTGATGCTGTTCAAGGATGGCGGCCTCGTGGCCACCAAGGTCGGACTCCTTCCAAAATCCCAACTGATCTCCTTCATTGACAGCAACATCTAAGCCGGACTCCGCTTCGGCCCGTTCTCGCGGTGTGCAGCGCGCCCGCCGCCGGGGTCCCCGGCACCGCGACGGTAATCCTCCCTCCCATACAGGTCTCCCGGTCGACGACGATTTCGATGAATCGCTCGACGACACGGGTTCTTCCACCACGTCGACCGTTCCGGCGTTGCATCTCGCGGAACTCAAGGCGCTGCACGTCAGCGCCCTGCTGGAGATGGCGGTCGCCAACAACATCGAGGGCGCCAACCGGCTGCGCAAGCAGGAGCTGGTCTTCGCCCTGCTCAAGAACCGCGCCCGCAAGGGCGAGCCGATCTGTGCCTATGGCGCGCTCGAAGTCCTCTCCGACGGCTACGGCTTCCTGCGCTCGCCCGATACCTCCTATCTGGCGGGTACCGAGGACATCTACGTTTCGCCCTCGCAGATACGGCGTTTCAATCTGCGCACGGGCGACAGCATCGAGGGCGAAATCCGCACCCCGAAAGAGGGCGAGCGTTATCTCGCCCTCACCAAGTTCGACAAGATCAACGGTCGACCGCCGGAAGAGTGCAAGAACAAG
>JAIRLA010000286.1 GCA_031259795.1 Azoarcus sp. | reverse complement strand
CACCGAAAGGCGTTCGCCGCGCAGGCCGGGATCGAGGCCGAGCGCGGCGAAGCCGGGTTCGGAGAGGAAATTGCGCAGGGTGTTGCGCAGGGTCTTGCGGCGCTGGCCGAAGGCGGCGGCTACGATGTTGCCAAACAGGGTTTCGTCGCGTGCGGCGCGTTCCGGGGCGGGACGCGGCGTCATGCGCACGATGCTCGATGTCACTTTGGGCGCGGGACGGAAAGCGTCGGGCGGGATGTCGAACAGGCGCTCCAGGCGGAAACGGTATTGCAGCATGACCGACAGGCGTCCGTAGTCGGCGGCGCCGGGGGCGGCCGCCATGCGCATGACGACTTCTTTTTGCAGCATGAAGGTCAGGTCGCGGAGGTGGGCGGCGAAACCGGCGAGATGGAAAAGCAGCGGCGTCGAGATGTTGTAGGGTAGATTGCCGGCCACCCTGAGCAGTGGCCCGTTTTCCACGCGCAGTTTGCCGAAATCGAATTCCAGCGCGTCGCCTTCGTGGATCGCCAGCCGGGCGGGATCGCAGGTTCCGCGCAGGCGGGCGATGAGATCGCGGTCGATCTCGACGACGTGCAAATGCCCGAGGCGTTCGAGCAACGGCACGGTCAGCGCGCCGAGGCCGGGGCCGATCTCGACCATGGTTTCGCCGGGCCGCGGCCGTATCGCCTCGACGATGCGGGCGATGATGCGGGAATCGACGAGAAAGTTCTGCCCGAAGCGGCGGCGGGCGACATGGCCGCCCGCGCGCGCGCCGGGGGTCACGCCTGCCGCTGCCGGGCGCGCACCATGTCGATGGCCAGTTCGACCGCGGCAAAGAGGCTGCCCGGATCGGCCTGCCCGCTGCCGGCCAGATCGAGCGCGGTACCGTGATCGACCGAAGTGCGGATGATGGGCAGGCCCAAGGTCACGTTGACGCCGCTGCCGAAGCTGGCGTGCTTGAGCACCGGCAAGCCCTGATCGTGATACATCGCCAGCACCGCGTCGCTACCGCGCAGGGTATGCGGCACGAACAGGGTATCGGCCGGCAGCGGCCCGACCAGTTTCATGCCGCGCGCGCGCAGGCGTTCGAGCACGGGGATGATGATGTCGACTTCTTCCCGCCCGAGATGCCCGCTCTCGCCGGCATGGGGGTTGAAACCGGCCACGAGGATGCGGGGCCGGGCCAGACCGAAACTGGCGATGAGGTCGTGGTGCAGGATTTCGAGCGTGCGCGTGAGCCGTTCCTGGGTGAGCGCCGCCGCCACTTCGGCCAATGGCAGATGGGTGGTCGCCAGCGCTACGCGCATGCCGCCGCCGACCAGCATCATCACGACTTGCGGCGTGCCTGTCTTGGCGGCGAGATATTCCGTGTGGCCGGAGAAGGCGATGCCGGCATCGCAGATCACGCCTTTGTGCACCGGGGCGGTGACCATGCCGCCGAAAACGCCCTGGATGCAGCCTTCCAGCGCGCTGTCGAGAACCTTGAGCACATAGGCGGCGTTTTCCGGATCGGGCGCGCCGGACAGCGCCGGACGGACGAGCGGACAATGAAGGACATCGAATATCCCCGCTTCGGGCGCCATGCCCGCCTGCCAGGGCCGCACCACCATGGCGTGCCCGGCGCGCTCCAGCCGTTCTTCGAGCAGTTCGGCGTCGCCGACCACGACCAGATGCGCGGGCCATTGGCGCTCGACCAGCCGGGCGCACAGTTCGGGGCCTATGCCCGAAGGCTCCCCGCTCGTTATCGCCAGCACCGGCTGGCGCGGATTGTTCACAGTACTCATTCTGACTCCAGCCTGTATTCCACATATGTGCTGTCGCGCAGCTGGCGCAACCAGTCTTCGTAGGCTTCCTCGGCCTTGCGTTGGCGCAGGATGGCGCGCGCGGCGTTGCGGCGGCGCTCTTCGCTCATGTCCTGTGTCCGGCGTTCCAGCACCTGGATGAGATGCCAGCCGAAAGGGGTATGCACCGGCGCGCTGACTTCGTTCAGCGCCAATGCGTTCATCGCTTTTTCGAACTCGGGCACGGTGTCGCCCGGATTCACCCAGCCGAGATCGCCCCCCCTGGCCGCGGAAAGATCGGCCGAACTGGTCTTGGCCAATTCGGCGAAATCGGCGCCATCGGCGATGCGCTCGCGCAGGGAAAGCAGCCGCGCCTTGGCATCGGCGTCGGAAAGTACCTCGGAAGTCTTGAGCAGGATATGGCGCGCGTGGGTCTGCTCGATTTCCTGCGCGCCAAGGGCGTCTCCTTCCCGCTTCTCCAGCAGCTTGACGATGTGCAGCCCCGAAGCGCTGCGCAACGGCGGGGACATTTCGCCGGGCTTGAGCCTGCCCATTGCGTCGGCATAAAGGCCGGGCAGGTGGTCGCGGTCGCGCCAGCCGATTTCGCCGCCGCGGATGCTGTCGGACGCATCCGAACTGTCGGCGGCGACGCTGGCGAAATCTTCGCCCGCGCGCAGCCGCGCAAGGACTTTTTCCGCGCGCTGGCGCAGGGCTTCCAGTTGCCTGGCATCAGCGCCTTCCGGAATGCGCAGCAGGATATGGGCGACGCGGTATTCCGCGCCCGACAGGGCGTCCGGATGGTTCCTGAGGAAGTTGGCGATCTCGGCATCGCTCACAGTCACCTTGTTGTCGACCTCGCGTTCGCGCAGACGGTTGAGTGTCAGTTCGGTGCGCACATCCTCGCGGAATTTCTCCCATGTGACGCCTTCTTCCGCCAGGGCGCGGCGCATCTTGTCCAAGGGGATGCGGTTGTTGTCGGCAATCAGCCCGATGGCGCGTTCGAGCATGGCTTCGTCGACCTGCAACGAACTGCTCCGCGCCAATTGCAGTTGCGCCCGCTCCATGATGAGTTGTTCGAGGACCTGGCGTTCGAAGACATCTTCGGGCGGCAGTTGCATGTCCTGCTTTTTCAGGTTGAAAAGCACGCGGTCGCGGCGATCGCGCAGTTGCAGCGAAGTAATGGCCTCGCTGTTGACGATGGCGACGATGCGATCGACTTCGACGGCCGCCGCCGCCGCCGGCAACGACAGCGCGGCGGCGACGATGGCGGTCAATATACGGCATGCCCAGATCGTGAATCGGTTCATGTCCATCCGGAAAAATAATGTTCGTTTGCCTGCTCTATCCACACCCCTGGCCGGGCGGAGCCGCACGGCAAGAGACTACGCCTCTCCCGCACCCGATTGTCCCCCTGAAAGGGGAGATTTCCAACCAGAATTTTCCAGCCGGAATCGACTCTTGATGAAACATCGCGCATCCCGGCTCCCGCCCCGGACTCAGTCTTCGAACACGCGGCCCGCGCCGGGTTCATTGATCTTGCCATAACCGGGCACGCTGCGCTTGATGAGATTGACCGGGTTGTTCCCGATGCTGGTGAAATCGTTGAGTTCAAGCTGGAGAAAAGACGCCGTGGTGACTTCGTCCTCGCGCGTGGCGAAACGGTGCGCCACCACCCGCATGACCCAGCAACCGCCATCGTATTCGAGTCCGCCGATCATTTCGGTCAGGCGATCGTCCTTGAGCGAATGCGTCAGGCGGGCAACACCGTACCACTTTCCCCACAACGGCCACTGCCCGGAAGCATCTACATCGCGCAAGATGTCACGAGTATAACGGTAACTGATGTTGAAGGCGCGCGCGTGGCCGGGGTTGTAGCGCCAAGTCGCCGTGTAGCGCTCGGTCTGGTAATCGCGCGGGTTGTACTGCCACAGCGATTCGACCGAACTGTTCCGGGAAACCTGCCCGCTGATACCGGCAAGCATGTCGGCGCGCCGGCTGGTGCGCGGCGTCTCGATCATGCCCGGATCGCCGAGATAGTTGAGAGTGACGCCCTGATCCTTGAAGTAGAAGCGCTGCCCGAGCAGCACCCGCAGCCGCTCGGCGCCGGACGTCGGGTCGATCAGGCGCGAGGTGACGGCGGCGGTCAACTGGTTGGCGTCGGCGACGCGGTCTCCGCCGGTATAGAGGTTTTCGTTGAAAATCTGGGCGAAGCTGAAATCGTAGCTGCTGGTGTCGAAACGCGGGATATCGTCCTGGCGGCGGTAGGCGGCCCTGAGGTAGTACAGCCTTGGTTCCAGGGTCTGCACGTAGTCGCGCCCGAACAGGCTGGCGTCGCGCTCGAAGGTCAGCCCCGAATCAATGGAGAGGATCGGCACCGAACGGGTGATCGCGTCGCGCATGCCCGGCGCGCTCCGGTCGCGGTCGAGATCGTAACGGCTGTAATGCAGCCCGAACTTGGGCGTGATGTAGAACCCCGACCATTGCAGCGGCATCGACACCTGCGGGTACGCAATCAGCCGCGTCGCATCGACATGATCGTCCCGTGGATGGGTGAAGCGCACGAATTCGCTCTGCCAGGCGAAATCGAGTCCGGGAAAACCGGCGCCGGGATTGCCGAATTCGCCGGGGCGCACGGCATTGAGCGTGAGTTGCGGCAAGCGCCGGTACGGCGTGACCAGGGCATTGGCGGGATCGGTCGAAAGCGTCTGGTAACTCTGCGCCATCGCCGACGCGTTCCACCAACCGCCGCCGACATACATCAGCCGCGCCTCGCGCAACAGATTGACCTTGGAAGCGAGCGAAACCCGCGAACTCAAATCCTCGAAATACTCATCGTCCGACACGCCGTTCAGATCGAGCGAACCATAAAGCGCCGGCGTCAACCACTGCTGGTGTTGCAGCGACCCCAGCGAACGTTCCTGGCCGCTGACGTTGTCGTGCGGCAGATACTCCGCGCGCACCGTGCCGCTGTGGCGCGCGCCCAGATAGCGCGCCTCCATCCCCAATTGCAGACCGCGCCGGCTCATATAACGCGGCGCGAGCGTGAAATCATAATTGGGCGCGATGTTCCAGTAATAAGGGACGGTCAAATCCATCCCGGTCTTGTTCGACGAACCGATCGTCGGCGGCAGCAGCCCCGAATGGCGCTGCCCGACGAGAGGGAATTCCGCCCATGGCACCCAGAAAAGCGGCACATCCTTGAATACCACGGTGCTATCGCGGGCGACGCCTATTTCGCGGTCGTAATCAAGCTCCAGTTCGCCCGTCCTGATATACCAAGAGGGATTGGGCGCGGGACATGTCGACCATGTCGCATTCTTGGCGCGATACTGGTTCTCGCCTTCGAGACGCAACAAATCGGCCTTGCCGCCGCCCGTGACCACCCTGGGCGGATCGCCCTCCTCGAAAGCCGGGCGGGTACGGGTAATCGAATATTCCGGCGACTGGAATTCGCCGGTGCGCTCCCCCACCACCAGCGTGGCCGACGATCCCGACATCTCGCTTTTGGAACCATGGCGCAGGCGGACATTGCCCTCGGCCACGACCTCGTCGGAAGGCTCGTGGTAAGTGAGGCGATCGGCGGTCAGGGTAAGGGCGTCGCGTTGCAGTTCGACCTCGCCCTCGGCCACCACATCAACTGCGCGCGTACCGTGAATGCGCAGGGCCGTGATGCTGGTCGAGCTGGCGGATTCCGCCTGCGGGGAAACGGCCCGCGCCGCCTCTGTCTGTGTCTGTGTCTGCGCCGGCAGCGGCGCGAACCCGGTCGAAGAAGCCAACATCCCCGCCCGCGCCGCGCCGGCGGATTGCGGATCACAGCCGCCGAGCGGCGCCCTGTCCGGCGATGCGCCAATGGCATTGCGCGCCGCCGGTTTTGCCCCGGGCCGGCAGGCGCTCGCGGAAGACGGCGAAACATCCGCGTTCGCATCCTGAACCGAATCCGAATCCGCGCCCGCGTCCCGGGCCGCGTCCGTATCCCGAACGGTATCCGTGTCCTGCGCGGCGACCGGGCGCGGCACATAGGCCCACGATGCGCCCAGCATGCCACACAGCAGCAAAGGCAACAACCGCATGCGCGCCTTCAGACCCGGAGCCTGCAAAGTAATCGTCCTCGTCAACAAAATGCGGAACCGAAAACGGCCGCCTGATAGAATCGCCGGATTCTACACGAACACAACCGCGGAGAACCCGCTTTGTCCCGCCTCGATCAACTCCGCCAGTGGCTGGAGCAAACCTTGCCAGACACCGGCTACACGTTGGCGCCCGCCTCCGCCGACGCCAGTTTTCGCCGCTACTTCCGCATCACCTTTCCCGGCTCCGGCGCGGACGCCTCCTCCCCGCCGGACAACCGCCCCGCCAGCCTGATCGTCATGGACGCGCCGCCCGATCGTGAAGACTGCCGCCCCTGGCTCACCGTCGCGCGCCTGTTCCGCGGCGCTGGCGTCCACGTCCCGGAAATTCTCGCGGAAAATCCCGCGCAAGGCTTCCTGCTCCTCTCCGACCTCGGCGACGCCACCTATCTCGCCAAACTGCGCACCCCGGACTGTACGCCATTCGAGGCCGCGCATCTATATGCGGATGCAATCGGCGCCCTGCTTGCCATCCAAACCGCCAGCCGCCCCGGCGTCCTGCCGGAATATTCCGCCGAATTGCTGCGCCGCGAACTGATGCTGTTCCCGGAATGGTACATCGCCCGCCACAAGAACATCGCGCTCACCGCCGCGGAGCAAAACACACTGGCGGACGCCTTCGCGCAAATCATCGCCGCGAATCTCGCCGAACCCCGGGTTTTCGTGCACCGCGACTACCATTCGCGCAACCTCATGCACATCGCCGATGGCATCAACCCCGGCATCATCGACTTCCAGGACGCCGTCTACGGCCCGCTCACCTACGATCTGGCCTCGCTCTTCAAGGACGCCTACATCGAATGGGAAGAAGATTTCACCCTCGACCTGCTTGCCCGCTACTGGGAGATGGCGCGCAAGCTCGGCCTGCCGGTGCGGCCCGACTTCGCCGACTTCCACCGCGACTACGAATGGATGGGCGCGCAGCGCCACATCAAAGTGCTCGGCATCTTCGCCCGCCTCCATCACCGCGACGGCAAGGACGGCTACCTCGCCGACATGCCGCGGGTCATGCGCCGCCTGCGCAAAGTCTGCGAACGCTACCGCGCCCTCGGCCCCCTGCTCAAACTGCTCGACCGCCTCGAAGCCGTATCGCCCGCATACGGCTACACCTTCTGAGCGCGGCGGAACAAAACAAACCTCCCTCCCGATTTCTCCCAATCCCATGCTCGAATTTCTTGGCATCCCGGACATCTGGATCGCTCTCAGCCTGTTCCTCGCGCTCGCCTTCGTCCTCGCCTTTGAATTCATCAACGGCTTCCACGACACCGCCAACGCCGTCGCCACCGTCATCTACACCAAAGCCATGTCGCCCTACCGCGCCGTCATGCTCTCGGGCGTCTTCAACTTCCTCGGCGTCCTGCTCGGCGGCGTCGGCGTCGCCTACGCCATCGTCCACCTCCTGCCCGTCGAACTGCTCATCAACGTCGACACCGGGCGCGGACTGGCGATGGTCTTCTCGCTGCTGGCCGCCGCCATCGCCTGGAACCTCGGCACCTGGTACTTCGGCATCCCCGCCTCCAGCTCGCACACCCTCATCGGCTCCATCCTCGGCGTCGGCATGAGCAACGCGCTCCTGAACGACCTGTCCATCGCCCAAGGCGTCAACTGGCACAAAGCCCTCGACGTCATCCTCTCGCTCATCCTCTCGCCGCTGGCGGGATTCCTCATCGCCGGCCTCATCCTCATCGGCCTGAAACGCTGGCGGCCCATCTCGCGGATGCACGCCGTCCCGAAAATCCACGCCACCCCGGAGGCGCGCGCGGAACAAAAACCACGGAAAAAACCGCCATTCTGGAACCGCCTCGTCCTCGTCCTCTCCGCCATCGCGGTCAGCTTCGTACACGGCTCCAACGACGGACAAAAAGGCGTCGGCCTCATCATGCTGGTGCTGATCGGCTTCGTACCCGCCCACTACGTACTCAACCTGAACGCCAGCCCCTACCAGATCGTGCGCACCCGCGACGCCGTCATGCACATGCAGCACTTCTACCGCCGCAACCAGGACGAACTGAACCGCGTCGCCCCGGCGCAAAACCTGACCGACGCCCCGCCGATCCCCTACCGCTGCGAGACCGCCCGCACCGAAGAGACCATCCGCGGCCTCACGCAAAACCTGGCGGGCATCGAACGCTACACCGAACTGGACGCCGCCAGGCGCGTACAAGTCCGCCGCGGCCTGCTCTGTCTCGACGACATGGCCCGCCAAGTCGCCAAACTCCCCAGCCTCGACCCGCAAGAAAAAGCCGACCTCGACCGCCTGCGCAAAGACCTCACCGCCGCCACCGAATACGCCCCGGTCTGGGTCATCTTCGCCATCGCCCTGGCGCTCGGCCTGGGCACCGTCGTCGGCTGGCGGCGCGTCGTCTACACCGTCGGCGAGCGCATCGGCAAACAAGGCATGACCTACGCGCAAGGCATGAGCGCCCAGATCACCGCCGCCCTGGCCATCGGCGCCGCCAACCTCTACAGCCTGCCAGTCTCGACCACGCACGTCCTCTCCTCGGGCGTCGCCGGCACGATGGTCGCCAACCGCAGCGGCCTGCACGGCGGCACCGTCCGCGCCATCCTGATCGCCTGGGTACTCACCTTCCCCGCCGCCATGGCGCTGGCGGCGATCCTGTTCTGGCTGGCCTCGCGGGTCGCCTCATGAAAGCCGCGCGAACCGCGTCATGAGCGTCATGAAAGCCATACAGGCCGCCTCATGAAAGCCATGATCCTCGCGGCGGGCCGCGGCGAACGCATGCGCCCGCTCACCGACCGCTGCCCCAAACCCCTGCTCGCCGTCGGCGGCAAACCACTGATCGTGCGGCACATCGAACGCCTCGCCGCCGCCGGCATCACCGACATCGTCATCAACCACGCCCACCTCGGCCACATGCTCGAAGCCGCGCTCGGCGACGGCGGCGCCTTCGGCGCGCGCATCCGCTGGTCGCCCGAACCCCCCGGCGCGCTGGAGACCGCCGGCGGCATCCGCCAAGCCATGCAATACCTCGGCGGCGAACCCTTCCTCACCATCAACGGCGACGTCTTCTGCGACATCGACTTCGCCGCGCTCGCCGCCATCGCCACGCGCCTCACCCCCCAACACGGCGACCTCGCCCACCTGCTGCTCGTCGACAACCCCGACCACCATCCCGGCGGCGACTTCATCCTGCAAAACGGACGCGTGCGCGACCAAGAAATCTCCGATGATGAAGTCGTAACTGATCCATCACAAGACGCGCGCGCGCGCACCGGCGGCGCCGGACAGGCAAGCGAATCCCTTCAAAACGGGCGCATGCGCGATCAGGAAAAACCCCGCCTCACCTTCTCCGGCATCGCCGCCTACCACCCCGCCCTCTTCGCCCACCTCGAAGCAGGCCGCCCCGCCCGCCTCGCCCCCCAACTCCGCGCCGCGATGCACATCGACCGCGTCAGCGGCGCCCACCACCGCGGATGCTGGCTCGACATCGGCACCCCCGAACGCCTGGCGCGCCTGGACGCGGAACTCACCCAAAATCGCGGCGAAACCCCCTCCCGGCCCTGACGGCCACCCTTTCCTGAACAGCGGCGCTACGCGCCGGATAGAACGCACTGGATTGCCACGTCGCTGCGCTCCTCGCAATGACGAGGTGGGGCGGCTTTCGCAATGACGAAGAGTGGGGGCTTTTGCAATGGCGAGGAGGGAAGTTTCTGCAATGCCGAATTCTTTCGATGAACTCCCCTCCCCCGCTTGCGGGGGAGGGTGCCCCGTCAGGGGCGGGAGAGGGTTTCCAACCATACGGAGCGAAGCGAC
>JAIRLA010000274.1 GCA_031259795.1 Azoarcus sp. | reverse complement strand
AGGCCCCGCCGATCCTGCGCCTGCGGCCGCGCGCCTTCGGCAGCGGACGGCGGATGCCGATCGCGGCAAAATATGAATGACTCCGCCGCGCTCGCAACGACGAAACCTCCTCCCCCCCCGATGAATTTCCTTCGCCCCCCGGTCTGCGGCCACCCTCCCCCGCTTGCGGGGTGTACAGCGGGGGGAGGGTGGCCCGTCAGGGCCGGGAGAGGGCTTCGTTCCATCCGGCGCGAAGCGCCGCTGGATAAAAAGGGAGAAGAAGAAACGGGATGTCTGTCCGTGCCCCTCCGCAAAGAAATGACGAGGTGGGGGCCCTCGCAATGACGAGGCGGGAGGAGCGCATCGACGCGGCAATCCATGCGGCGGTTCAAGGCGGGCCTATTGGAATGGATTCCAAGTCGCGGGAGCCGACGGAGCGTGTACTGGTGACACGCGCGCCAAGGGCGGGACGCCGGACGGCCAAGTCCCGGCCGCAAGCGGATTCCCGCCGCTTCCAGTAGACAGTGGAAAACACGAAATTAAATATTTTCAACGACTTGCATGCATGCGCGGCGGTCGTTGGAACATGCTTCGAGTTTGCCGGTAAAATCCATGCGCCAGGAAGCCGGTGCTTGGCGACGCCGCCGCGATGACGAACGGCGAGGCATCCATCGGGGCTTCTCTCGTCGGGACGCGGAACAGAAAATGGCTGAATACCATGTCCCGTGATTGATGTGCCGCGATGGTAGTCAACTTTCCCCCGCTTTCCTCGCCTCACAGATTTTGGGTGGATGGCATATGCATTTCGTTTTTCCTGTGGAGGGAGGCCTCCGAAACATGCGTCCCCGCCCGACGCTGTGCGCCCTCGGCGTTGGAAGACGCGCATGAAGCGTTTGCTCCCCTGGGCGGCCGCGGCCTTGCTGCCGTGGCGCGCGGCGTATGCCTTGTTCCGCGCGTGCGCCGCGCGCCGGGTGAATGACCCCAATGCGCGCGCGGCCTGCGCGCGCGCGCGCGCGCATGGGCTGGATGTGGCGGACGAGGCCGGATTTTGCCGGCGCGTCGCGCTCCAGCCCTTGATCGACCAGGCCGACGTGGCGCTCGCGTGGGTGCGCCAGCGGCATTGGTACAGGCACTGGGTGCGGGTCGAGGGCGATTCTTTTCCCAAACGAGGGCCGTTCCTGGCGATCACGTTTCACGTGGGGGTGGGGATTGCTTCGGCGCCGTATGCGCTGGGGGCGCATGAACGGGGCGTCTCTCTTATTTATGCGCCATGGGAAGCGGCTCCGGGAGATTTCATCGGACGCACGCGGACGCGCGCCTTGCTTTCCATCCTGGGACGGCGGATGGGAGCGCCTCCCGTCCCCACGGGCGGTGCGTTCGCGCGCGCGCGCGCTTGGCTGGCGGAAGGCGGCGGGATCATGGGACTGGTCGACGCCCCGCATTACGGGCATCGATACACGAGCGCGGTGCCGTTTTTCGGGCGCACGATCGGCTTGTCGAATGGGTTGGCCGCGCTGGCGGCCGAGACGGGCGCGCCCGTCTATGTTTTCACGTCGACGCTGGATGGCGATTCGCCGCGGCGGTTGTTGCGTATCCACGGGCCATTGCGCGCGCGGGAACCCGAAGCATTGATGCGGGAAATCGGCCTTTGGTTCGAGGACGCGGTACGCGCCGACCCCGCCGCGTGGCATTACTGGGGCGCTGTCGATACGGCGTTCCCGCCGCCGGAAGCATAGTCCGGGAAATCGCGGACATGCTCTTTCAGCGTCCGCACAGGCGCAGGGCCAAATGCTGGAATTCGTCCCAGACCTCGCCGCGCGTGACCCCCTTTATCATGCGGTCGATGCGGGCGGCGTGGAGGAGGGCGGCTTGCAGGGCCGGGCGGGTGAGGCGGGCGAGCGCGCCGCGGATGGCGCGCTGGCGGCCAGCCTCGAAAATGCGTTCGGCCTTGAAGAGCGCCGCCAGCGGCTGCCCCATGTCGCTGCCGCCGCGCAGCAGGGCGAGGCTGCGGATTTCGTTGGCGAACGCCCATGACACCAGCGGCGGCGGCGCGCCTTCGCCGCGCAGGCCGTCGAGCAGGCGCGCGCAGCGGGCGGGATCGCCGTCGAGCAGTGCCTGGCGCAGCATGTTGATATCGTAGCGGGCGACGTTGAGCACCGCCGCTTCGACATCGGCCAGCGTCAGTTCGCCTTCGCCGTGCAGCAATCCGAGCTTGCGGATTTCCTGATGTGCGGCGAGCAGGTTTCCTTCGACGTGGTCGGCGATGAAGTCCAGCGCTTCGGCGGGGGCGGACTGGCGCTGCGCGGCCAGGCGCGCGGCGATCCAGGCGGGCAGGCGTTCGCGCGCCGGGGTTTCGAATTCGCAGGCGAGGCCGGCTTCGGAGATGGCCTTGAACCAGACGGCCTTGCGCGCCTGCCAGTCGAGCGTGGGCAGGGTCACCAGGGTGACGACCCCGGCGGGCGGGGCGGCGGCGTAGCGTTGCAGGACTTCGCCGCCGTCGCGGCCGGGCTTGCCGCCGGGGATGCGCAGATCGACGAGGCGGGAGCCGCCGAACAGCGATAGATTGCCCGCGGCCAGCAGCAGTGTTTCCCAGCGGAACGCCGCGTCGGCGACCAGGGTTTCGCGCTCGTCGAACCCCTGGCGGCGGGCGGCGGCGCGGATGGCGTCCGCCGCTTCCAGCGCCAGTAATTCGTTGCCATGCACCACCCACAGGGGCGCGAGCGGCTGTTCGAGGCGGCGGGCGAACTCGTCCGGGCGCAGGTTCACGGGCGTCGCCAGGTGGCCAGCCGCCGCATGAGCTGGCGCACGAGATCGGCCTCCATATCGCGGTAAAGCAGGGCCTCTTCCTGCTCTTTGCCAAGGATCTGCTCGTCGCTGAAGGTGTATTCGCGCCGCGCGATGAGATTGGTGGGGGCGATCAGATCGGCGCCGTCGCGGTCGACGAGGCGGAAGCGGATGCGCTGGACAAGCTCGTATTCGCGCACCTTGCCGGCGGCGGTGAGGCTCAGGATTTCGCGCGTGCGCTCGTTGGCGAGAATCTGGAGGCGGGCCTCGGCGCGCTCCGGATTTTCCTCGACCGCGGTGCTGCCGCTCATCGCCAGTTGCCGGCGCAGCGTGATGCCCAGTTCCGAATAGGGACTGAGGTTGACATGGAGCGTGGAGAAAGCCAGCGCTTGCGGGCCGCGCAGGTGAAAGCCGCAGGCGGCGAGCGCGGCGGCGCAACCCGCGACGAGGAGCGCGGCGCACAGGCGGCGGGCGGAACGGCGCGGGGAAAAGGAAAAAACCATGGCGTCAGACCACGATATTGACGAGGCGGCCGGGCACGATCACCACCTTCCTGGCGGGATTGCCGTCCATGAATCTGCGCGCCGCTTCCGAGTCGAGCGCGGCGCTTTCGATGTCGGCCTTGCTCGCGGCGGCGGCCACACGCAGACTGCCGCGCAGCTTGCCGTTGATTTGCAGCATGAGTTCGATTTCGTCCTGCGCGAGCGCGGCGGCAAGCGGCTCGGGCCACGGCGCGGCGAGGATGTCGTCGCCGTAGCCGCACGCCCGCCACAGGGCATGCGCGATGTGCGGCGCAATCGGCGAGAGCAGCCGCAACAGGATGGAAAAACCTTCCGCCGCGACCGCGTCCGCCGCGCTGTCCGCCACGCCCGCGGCGGCGCGCGGCAGCTTTTCGAGCGTGTTGAGGATTTTCATCGCCGCCGACACCACGGTATTGAATTGATGCTTGCCGAAATCGTGGTTGGCCTGGCGGAGATGGGTATGGATTTCGCGGCGGGCGCCGGCGAGCGCGGCGGACACGGCGGGGACGGCCTGCCGCGCGCCCGCTCCGTCCGCGAGGCCATGGCCGAAGGCCCACACCCGGCGCAGGAAGCGCGACGCCCCCTCGACGCCGGAATCCGACCATTCGAGCTGCTGTTCGGGGGGAGCGGCGAAAATGATGAACAGACGCGCGGTGTCCGCGCCATACTGCTCGATCAATGCCTGCGGATCGACGCCGTTGTTCTTCGACTTCGACATCTTCTCGATGCTGACCGTCACGGGGCGGCCATCGGCCTTCAGCGTCGCGCCAATGGGGCGGCCGCGCTCGTCGATGGCGACATCGACATCCGCCGGGTTGAACCAGCGTTCCCTGCCATCCTCGTCCGTGCGGGAATAGCTGTTCGCCACCACCATGCCCTGGGCGAGCAGGCGGGCGAACGGTTCGGACAGGCGGGTGAGGCCGCAGTCGCGCATCACGCGCGTGAAAAAGCGCGAATAGAGCAAATGCAGGATGGCGTGCTCGATGCCGCCGATGTATTGATCGACCGGCGCCCAATAATCCACGCGCGCATCGACCATCGCATCCGGATTGTCGTGCGCGGCGTAGCGCAGGAAATACCACGACGATTCCACGAAAGTATCCATGGTATCGGTCTCGCGCCGCGCCGGCCGCCCGCATTCCGGGCAAGTGCAAGCGTAGAACGAAGGCATTTTCGCCAGTGGCGAGCCGCGCCCGGCCAGCTCGACATCCTCCGGCAACACCACCGGCAATTGCGCGTCGGGGACGGGCATCTCGCCGCAATGCTCGCAATGGATGATCGGAATCGGACAACCCCAGTAACGCTGGCGCGAAATGCCCCAGTCCCGCAAACGGAACTGCACGCGCTTGCGCCCCAGCCCCTTGGCGGCGAGCGCGGCGGCGATGGCATCGACCGCTTCCTGGAAATCCATGCCGTCGTATTCAGCGGAATTCACCAGCCGGCCGTGTTCGGCATAAGCATCGCGCCATGGCGCGACCGCCTCGGTATAAGCATCGCGCGTCGAGCGCACCACCGTCCTGACCGGCAATCCATATTGCGCCGCGAAAGCGAAATCGCGCTCATCGTGGGCGGGCACCGCCATCACCGCGCCTTCGCCATAACCCATCAAGACATAATTGGCGACCCACACCGGCAAATATTCGCCGGAGAGCGGATGCACGACCCGCAGGCCGGTATCCATGCCCCTCTTCTCCACCGTCGCCAGATCGGCCTCGGCGACGCCGCCCTTCCCGCATTCTTCGATGAAGGCGGCCAGCGCCGGATTGCGCGCGGCGGCCTGCGCGGCAAGCGGATGCTCGGCGGCGACGGCCACGTAAGTCGCGCCCATCAGGGTGTCGGCGCGCGTCGTAAACACCTTGAGCACGCCCGCCGCGCCGATGCTCGCCAGCTCGTAGGGAAAATGCACCTCGACCCCCTCGGAACGGCCGATCCAGTTCTTCTGCATCAGCTTGACCTGCTCCGGCCAGTCGGGCAAGTCATCGAGCGCGGCGAGCAGTTCCTCGGCGTAGGCGGTGATGCGCATGTAATACATGGGAATCTCGCGCTTCTCGACGGGCGCGCCCGAGCGCCAGCCGCGCCCGTCGATCACCTGTTCGTTGGCGAGCACGGTCTCATCGACCGGGTCCCAATTCACCGTGCCGAGCTTCTTGTAGATCAGCCCCTTCTCGTACAAGCGGGTGAAAAGCCACTGCTCCCAGCGATAGTATTCGGGGCGGCAGGTGGCGATCTCGCGCGACCAGTCGACGGCGAAGCCCAGCCGCTTCAACTGGCCGCGCATGTAATCAATATTGGCGTAAGTCCATTTCGCCGGAGCGGTGCGGTTCTGGATCGCGGCATTTTCCGCCGGCATGCCGAAAGCGTCCCATCCCATGGGCTGGAGCACGTTGTAGCCGCGCATGTGGTGATAGCGCGCGAGCACATCGCCGATGGTGTAATTGCGCACATGCCCCATGTGCAGCTTGCCGGAAGGGTAAGGGAACATCGACAGGCAATAATACTTGGGGCGGGCGCTGTCCTCGGCGGCACGGAAAGCCGGGACGGATTCCCAATATTGCTGGGCGGCGGCCTCGACGGCGGCGGGCTGGTATTTGTCTTGCATGGATTCGCGCGCGGCTGCGACTGGAAACGCAAAAGTATATCGCGGCGCGGGGACACGGGCGGGGCGCGGACGAAAAAACAGGGCAAATTCTCGGAACGGACGCTCCGTCAGGGGCGGG
>JAIRLA010000199.1 GCA_031259795.1 Azoarcus sp. | reverse complement strand
ATAATGAGAGCACTTTGTGGTGCCGCTAATGTGAATGTGCGTGAGCTTTATTGTTTGGTGGACAGCACTGGACAATAACTCGCCGCGCCTTGAACATAGGATGTTCAGGCCCGGGCACTGCCGTTCAGGCAGCCCGGGCGTTGTCGTTGCAAGCGCGCTTCCAGATAGACTTTCAGGCGGGTGCGGTGTGCGTTGTTTTGAGTCTCCTGTATCGGGTTGATCGGCGGATATACGATGGCGAAGGATCTGGCGCTGGCCGTGCATGGCAATGAAATCCTCGCCGCCGCGCACCGCCGCGATGTGACGCTGACGCGCCTGCGCCTGGAGATGCTGTGATCCGCTACCGCATCCGTCCGTCGCGCCCCGAGGCGCATGTGTTCGAGGTTTGCTGCACAGTGGCGACGCCGGATCCGGACGGACAGCGCTTCAGCCTGCCGGCGTGGATTCCCGGCAGCTACATGATCCGCGAATTCTCGCGCCATCTCCTGGGCCTGCGGGCGGAGGCGGGCGGGCGGGCCGTGGCGCTCGACAAGCTCGACAAGCGCACCTGGCGGGCGGCGAAAGTCCCGGCGGGAGAAGCGTTGACCCTCGTCTACGAGGTTTATGCCCATGATCCGTCGGTACGCGAAGCGTATCTCGACCGGACACGCGGTTTTTTCAACGGCGCGAGCGTCTTCTTGGCCGTGGAGGGGCGGACCGCCGCGCCCTGCCTGGTGGACATCCAGCCTCCGGCGGCATGCGGGCAGGACTGGCGGGTAGCCACCGCGCTGGCGCGCGCCGTGGGCGAGACCGGCGCGGCGCCGCCTTACGGTTTCGGGCTTTACCGCGCCGCGGATTACGATGAACTGATCGACTGCCCGGTGGAGATGGGCGCGTTCACGCTCGACAGTTTCGATGCGGCGGGCGTGCGCCACGACATCGTGCTCAGTGGCCGCCACGACTGCGATCTCGAAAGACTGAAGGCCGACCTGGCGCGCATCTGCCGCGCGCAGATCGGCCTTTTCGGCGCGCCGCCGCCGATGGCGCGCTACCTTTTCCTCACCAGAGTGGTGGACGAAGGCTACGGCGGCCTCGAACACCGCGCCTCGACGGCGCTCATCACCAGCCGGGACAGCCTGCCGTATCGCGGCATGAAGGGCGTGCCGGACGGCTACAAAGCCTATCTCGGACTGTGCAGCCACGAATATTTCCACGCTTGGAACGTCGAGAGGATCAAGCCGGCGGCCTTCATTCCCCTCGATCTTGCGCGCGAGAATTACACCCGGCTACTGTGGATGTTCGAGGGTTTCACCTCGTATTACGACGATCTCGCGCTGGTGCGCGCCGGGGTGATCGGCGCGGACGACTATCTCGGCCTGTTGGCGAAAACCGCCTCCTCCGTACTGAAGACGCCGGGGCGGCGGCGCCAGAGCGTGGCCGAATCCTCGTTCGACGCCTGGACGCACTATTACCGGCAGAATGGCAACTCGCCCAACGCCATCGTCAGCTATTACACCAAAGGGGCGCTGATCGCACTCGCGCTCGATTTGCGACTCCGGGCGGAAAGCGATGGCCGCCTCAGTCTCGACGACTTGATGCGCGCGCTGTGGCGGCAATACGGCGCGGCGGGCGTGGGCGTGCCCGAGGACGGCGTTTTTGCCGCGGTGGCGGACATCGGCGGCGATCGCCTCGCGCACTGGCTGCGGCGCGCGGCAACGGGCGTCGGCGACTTGCCGCTGGCGAAATTCCTCAAGCCTTTTGGCGTGCGCTGGCGGCTTGAAGCGGCAAGCGCCGCGCCCGCGACCGGCATCAAGCTGGAAAGCGGCAATGGCCGCGCCGCCCGCATCGCCACAGTCTACGACGACAGCCCGGCACAACGCGCCGGACTATCGACGGGCGACGTATTGCTTGCGATTGATGGCCTGCGGGTCGACCGCGGCAATCTGCCGAAACTGCTGGAACGCCGCCGCGCCGGCGAGCGCCTCGAAATCCATGCCTTTCGCCGCGACGAATTGATCCGTTGCGAGCTCGAACTGGCCCCCGCGCTGCTGGACACGGTCAAGCTGAGTGTGGACGCCAAAGCGGGCGGAAAAGCCGAAAAACTGCGCAGAGACTGGCTGGGAGGGCCTTGATGGCGAAGCCGGATCATTCGGCGGCGCTCTCGCGCCGGATGGAAGGAACTGGATTGCCACGCCGCTGCGCTTCTCGCAATGACGAGGGGAGGGTGGTTTTCGGAAGAACTCGTCCTTGCGAGGAGGAAGGATCGCCGCGCTGCGGCGCTCTTCACAATAATGTGACAGATATTGTATTACGTGCCATCTGTCACTATAATCTGTCCGCGCATCGGTTTCGCCCCAGGTTTCCCGAGGTTGGAGACGGCAATCCGCCCGTTACAAGAAAGAGTCGTCGTGGTCATGGTGCGCGCCTGGTTCCAAAGGCCGTCGCCGGGCGGGTCTCGTTGCGGCGGTGGCGTTTTTCGTGTTGTTTCAATCACTTCAAAGGTAGACCCAGCATGCCATCTCTCCAGGACTTCTATATCAAGCTCGAAGGAATCGACGGTGAATCCAA
>JAIRLA010000177.1 GCA_031259795.1 Azoarcus sp. | reverse complement strand
GGATTCGACACAGGCGGCTTCAGTCGCGGCGCCTTCCGTTCCGGCGGCGGCGCCAAAGGGGGAGGATTCAAGACCGGAGGAGGTTTTTAGAATCCATTCCAACAGGCCCGCCTTGAACCACCCATGGATTGCCACGTCGCAGCGCTCCTCCCGCCTCGTCATTGCGAAAGCCCCCGCCTCGTCACTACGAGTATCCCCCCACCTCGTCATTGCGAGGAGCGAAGCGACGTGGCAATCCAGTTCGTTCCATGCGGAGCGTAGCGACGCTGTTTTCTTGGCGGTAGGGGGGGCGGGGTTTCGTTTCTTCCTCCCCCTTTTTATCCAGCGGCGCTTCGCGCCGGATGGAACGCGCTGGATTGCCGCGTCGCTTCGCTCCTCGCAATGACGAGGTGGGGGAAGGACTTTCGCAATGACGAATTCTTCCGATGGACTCCCCTCCCCCGCTTGGCGGGCGAGAGGGCGCCCGAAGGGCGGGAGAGGGCTTCCAACTATCCGGCGCGTAGCGCCGCTGGATAAAGAAGGGGAGGAAAGAACGGGACGGAACCAGACAAAAATGGAACGCCCGTCCCTTTCCCGCCGCGGCGCCGCTGATTTTCCTGATCCCCGCTCAGGGCGGCGGGGGTTGTTCGCTGCCGGAAGGGGCGGGAGGGGGGCCGCCGTCGCTGTTGTTTTCGGGCGCGGGCGTGTCGGTATCGTTGGGCGGGAAGATGAAATCCAGCGGGCGGGTGAAGAGGCGGCGCAGGACGAGGGTGCTGAAGGTGCGGCCTTGGGCGAAAGTGATGTTGCGCGAGCGCATGGCGACATAGAGGGCGAGGGTGAAGCTGACGAGGAGGTTGACCATGCCGATCAGGAGGACGCCCGCGAAGGCGATGGCGATGGCGGCAAGGGGGAGGACGAAGTCGTAGGCCGCGATGGCGTAGCCGACGTGGGCGGCGGAAAAGGCGATGTGGCGGATGTCCAGGGGCAGGCCGAACAATACGCCGATGGCGGTGGCGCCGCCGAGCAGGAATCCGAAGAAGAAGTTGCCCGCGAGCGCGCCGAGGTTGTTTTCGACATAGCCGGTGAAGCGCTGCATGCGCGCTTGCCCGAGGATGCGCCGGGGCCAGCGCAGTTGCGCCAGCCGTTCGGGGATGCGGTTGTAGGCCGACAGGTTGTCGTAGTAGGCGGCGATGAGGCCGGAGAGGAACAGGCACACGCCGGCGACCGCGGCGTAGAAGGGCGCGCCGCTCAGGGGGTCGGCGCTGGCGAGCAGGATGTCCGCCTTGTCCTTGCCGACGAAGTGCTGGCCGCTGAAGTGCAGGAAGGCGAACGAGAGCAGGATCGACGCCGATACGGACAACATGAGATTGCCAACGATGGCGGCGAATTGGCTGCGCAGGGTGCGCACGGCGATGTCGGCGAGTTTGTCGAGATTGCGCGTCTTGCCGCGCGTCTCTTCGATCGAGGCGGCGATGGCGTTGGCGGTCATCGCCGGTTGTTTGGTGGCGACCGTGCCGCCAAGGACGTGGATGAAGGCGAAGCCGAGGCCGTAGTTCAGGCAGATGCACAACGCTTCGTTGAGCGGGGCCAGCCCCTGGCTGGCGAGAATGATCTTCAGCGCCGCCATGAAGGCGATGACGACGCCGCCAAGCGCGGCCGAACCCAGCATGCCGAAGTATTCGCGGCGAGTGGCGGTGATGTAGTGCTCGCCGGTTTTGCTCGCGCTCTCGGTCATGCGTTGCGACAGCAGGCCGACGTTGGTGCTCCAGTAGTCGGAGAGCCGGTTCCTGCGGCGCTCGGCGCGCACCATTTGTTTGAGGAGTGCGACCGCGCGCGGCAGGAGCGGCACGATGGCGCGGGATTCGTGCAGTTCGCGCAGCAGCCCGAGCAGTTGGTGGATGCGGTCGATATGCTGGCGCAGGCGTTCGAGCGTCAGGGTGAGGGTCAGGCTGGTGCCGCGCCGGGTCGCGCGCCGCCGCACGCGCTGGAGGACTTCGTTGCACTGGTCGAGCATGACAGCGAGGTGCGCCTCTCCTTCGAGCGTGTTTTCGGGATGGCTCCACCATTCGCGGTAGGCGCGCAGGTATTCCACGACTTCGGCGTTCTGGGCGAGAAAGGGAGATTCCAGTTCTTCGAGCTGGGGTTCGACGCGCACCAGTTCCGGGTCCAGCCCGATCGCCGAGACGTGGTAGGAAAGCATCCGCAGGGCTTCGAGCATTTCGGAGACGGCGAAGGGCAAGGTACTGCCGGGAACGATCGCCGTGGCGGCCGGGGGCGCGTCGATGGTTTCTCCGTCTCCATCTTCCGCCAGCAGGGCGCGGAAAAAGCCGATCCAGACTTCATCGTCGAGCGCGTCGACCCAGATTTCATCACCCTTGCGATGGAAGATCACGGAGAGCAGGTCTTTCAGGTAGCTGGTGTCGACGACATCGGGCAGCAGGCGGTGCGTGACGCGGCGAATCATTTCGGAGAAGAAGTCGCGCTGGGGCAGCATGCCGGAGACGACGTAGAGCGAAACCTGCTTGTGATCGACGAAAAGGCGCATGAGCGCCGTGCGCGCCGCGCGCCGGAGGGCGGGGCGCACGGCGAGCGCCCCGGCAAGGGCGTCCATCGCGGCGACGGCTTGCGCGGCCCGGCCCGGGCGGGACGGGCGCACGGCATCAATCAGCGCGATCAGGATGTCGACCCGGTCGGTGACCGGGTCGGCAGCCTCGATGCGGGCAAGCAGTTTTTCCACCAGGTTCTCCAATGAAAGATAAAAGAAAAAAAATAGATCATGCGGGCCGGCGGCGCCGGCACGGCCCGCCCGTTCGTGTCAGGGGATCGGCTTGCCATGCCGCTCTCGACCGCCGGCAATGCTTGTCCCGCCATGGTCACGGCGATCCGCCCGTGTGCGGCGGGAAACGGATTTCCTGCCCGGGCTCGACGCATATACTACTGTGACGAGCGATTCGGGAGGGGCGCGCGTGCGCCCGCCGACCGATTATCACACGGCATCATATGATCGCGGGCCGGTCGTTGGCGCGATTTCTGTTCGCGCCGGATCAGGAACTGGGCGGCGCCAGGCCCGGCGAATGCCAGGGACAATGAGCCGGGTTCGGAAAGCGGGCTTTCTCCGTTGCCCTGAATGTTGATCGACGCGTCTTGCGCCACGATGTAAATGGCGTTGAGTTCGGAATCGAGATAACAACAAATCGGCAGGCATCGATGCATTTCATTTCTCCTTTTCGAGTCATTTGCGGACTTTTATTTGCGGACCAGTCCCGGCAGGCACTTGCCGCGCGATCATGGCCAGATCACGCGCATCGATGAGGCTGTCTGTATCGCATGGAACGAACTGGATTGCCGCATCGATGCGCTCTTCGCAATGACGAGGAGGGAACGCCCGTCCATTTCCCACCGCAAAGAAAACAGCGTCGCTTCGCTCCGTATGGAAGGAAACCCTCTCCCAGCCTTCGGCCACCCTCCCCCGCAAGCGGGGGAGGGAAGTTCATCGCAATGACGATGCTTTGTTTTAATCAGCGCCGCTGATCCGGAAATCATGGGCGGCCTCTCAGACGCCGAACAGTTCCGCCAGCGCCGCGCCCGGTTCCGGGGCGCGCATGAAGGCTTCGCCGACGAGAAAGGCGGGCACACCCGCCGCGCGCAGGGTTTCGACATCTTGTCGCGCGAGGATGCCGGATTCGGTGACGAGGAGACGATCTCCGGGCAGCCGCGGGAGCAGGTCGAGGGTGTTGGCGAGCGAGACTTTGAAGTCGCGCAGGTTGCGGTTGTTGATGCCGATCAGGGGCGTCCGCAGCCGCAGCGCCCGTTCCAGTTCCGCGCCGTCGTGCGATTCCACGAGCACCGCCATGCCCAGAGCCCGCGCGATGTCTTCGAACTCGCGCATCCGCTCGTCGGAAAGGATGGCCGCGATGAGCAGGATGGCGTCCGCGCCCATCGCGCGCGCTTCGTACACTTGGTAGGCGTCGACAAGGAAATCCTTGCGCAGGACGGGGAGCGGGCACGCGGCGCGGGCGGCGGCGAGGTAGGCGGGCGCGCCCTGGAAATGCGGCGCGTCGGTCAGCACCGACAGGCAGGCCGCGCCGTGGGCGGCATAGGAGGCGGCAATTTCGGCGGGCCGGAAATCGGGCCGGATCACTCCCTTGGAGGGCGAGGCTTTTTTTATTTCGGCGATCACCGCCGCCCGCCCCTGCGCGATCTTGTCGCGCAAGGCGCCGGTGAAATCCCGCGCCGGCGGCTGCTTTTCCGCGTCGAGGCGGATGGCGGCCAGGGGCCGGACGGCTTTTGCGGCGGCGACTTCTTCGACTTTGACGGCGCGGATTTTTTCCAGAATGTCGTTCATGACAGAGAATCCCGTGTTTTTCATGTTACGCGATCGCCGCCGGAGCCGCTCTGTCGCGCCAGGGCGGGCGGGCATTCCGGCAGCGGGAATGAACGTTCAAAACGCCACCGCCACGCCGAAGTGCAGCCTCGGTCTTTTTTCCTCGCGCGCCCAGGCCAGATCGACCGCGAGCGGCCCGGCGGGACTGAGCCAGCGCGCGCCGAAGCCGTAGCCGGTATGGGTTTTGAATGAGTCCTTCGAGTCGGAGGCGTCGCCCGAATCGACAAACACCGCCAGCCCCGTGGAAGGCTTGACCCAGCGCACGAGTTCCGCGCTGCCGGTGGCGAGATAGCGCCCGCCGACAGTGGCCGCGCCTTCCGTGACGCCCAGGCCGCGGTAAGCATAGCCGCGCACCGATTGCGTCCCCCCGGCGCGAAAGAGGAAGTCCTGCGGTACGCCGTCCCGCGTCTGTGCCAGCGTGGCGCCGGCTTCGCCGCGCAGGATGAGGACGTTGCTTTTGCCGAGGGTGAAATATTGTTGATAGCGGCCATAGCCGCGCGTGAAGTTCCGCGCGTTCGCCGACAGGCCGACGCCGCCGCCAAGCTGGATCTCGAATACATGACCATGGCGCGGATCGAGCACATCATCAACGGCGCGCCGCACCCAGCTCCAGTTCACGGTCAGCGTGGCGTAATTGCTCTTTTCGGCGCGGTCGGGACGGATTTCTTCGTGCTGCACCCTGGTCGCCAACTGGGTTTCGATGTCGCCGCGCTTGCTGGCGCGGGTCAGGCCCACGGCCTGGGTGTGGATACGGAGGCCTTCGAGATCGCTGCGCTCCAGGCCGATCCCGGCGCTGTCGCGGTGGCGGGCGCGCACCGGGGGCAGGAAAACGTCGGCATAGAGGGACTGGCGGCGCTGCTCCAGCCGCAAGCCGCTGGAGAGTTCCCAGCCGCGGCTGAAAAGGTTGACGTCGTGCCACGAGGTTTCCACGCGATAGCCGGTATTGCTCGATGCGCCGACGCCAAAGCCGAGCCGTCGAGGCCGCGCTTCGGTCACTTTGACCTGGACGGGCACGGCGGCGGCCTTGTGCGGGTCGGGGTCGATGCTCACCACCACCACGGCCAGTTGCGGCGCCGTTTGCAGGGACTCCTGGAAGGTCAGCAAATCCTGGAGCCGGTAAACCTCGCCTTCCCTGAGCGTGCTGAAGCGCGCGACGAAATCCGCCGGGAGGTCGCGCAGCCCGCTGACTTCGAGCGCGCCGAGGCGGAAAACCGGGCCGCTGTCGATGGCGATGTCGAGCTTCACCCGGGCGGCGGCGGCGTCGACATCGGCCTTGGTCATGGTGAATTTCGCCGCCGCGTAGCGTTCGCCATGCAAGGCATCGAGCAAGTCCTGCTTGGCCTTTTCCCAATCCGCTTGCCGGAAAGGCCGCCCCGCCGGCAACGCCCATGCGTTGCGCAACGTCTCGCGGCGCGCCTTTTCGTCCTCGTCCTGCCCGATCTCGCCCGTGAAGCCGATATTCACCGCCGCGACCACGGCGCGGGCGCCAAGCTCCACGATCAACCGCCAGTGCGCCGGATTGCCGCGGTCGATGCGGATATTGGCGGAAAAATAACCCTCGGTGGCGAGCAGTTCGGCGACTTCGCGGCGGGTGCGCCGCACGAGCGCGAGGCGGTCCGGCCCGGCGGCGGGAATATTCGCGGGAGGCATCCGCAGCAGGCGGACATACTGCCTGAGCAGGGCTTGCACCTCTTTCGGCGCATCAAGCTCCACCGCCGCGACGCCCTTGCTCCCCTCCTCCGCCGCGCAGGCGCAAAAACAGATCCAAAAGCAAAGCAGCGGCAAAACCGCGATCCGCGCCGCGCCCCGATACGGGAAAAGGCGGACAGGCCACGGCAAGCGGGGAGGAAGCGGAAATACGGCCATGATCCGGATTGCGGGAGACGTGCTTGGCGCCCGCCGCGCTCAGGCGGCGGGCGCCCCATGAAAAGAGACGAGCCGTTCGACCTCATGGCGGGAGCCGAGAATCACCGGCGTCCGCTGGTGCAGGCGTCGAGGGACGATATCGAGAATACGTTCGCGGCCCGTGCTCGCCGCGCCGCCCGCCTGCTCGACCAGCAGCGCCATCGGATTGGCCTCGTACATCAAGCGCAGCCTGCCGCCCTGGGCGCGGCATTTTTCATCGAGCGGATACATGAAAATACCGCCGCGCGTCAGCACCCGATGCACATCGGCCACCATCGCGGCGACCCAGCGCATATTGAAATCCACGCCGCGCGGCCCCTCTCCGCCCTGCTGCAACTCGGCGATGTAGCGCCGCACCGGCGCTTCCCAATGACGCATATTGGAGGCGTTGATCGCATATTCCCGCGTCTGCGCGGGGATGGTCATGAAGGGATGGGTATGGATGAAATCGCCCGTTTCGCGGTCGAGCGTAAAAGCGTGCACCCCATTGCCCACGGTCAGCACGAGCTGGGTCGACGGCCCGTAGATCGCATAACCGGCGGCGACCTGTTTGCATCCCGGCTGGAGAAAATCCGCCTCGACCGGGTCTTCGCCTTTTTCCCGCGGATTGCGCAGCACCGAGAAAATAGTGCCGACGGGAGCGTTGATGTCGATATTCGATGAACCATCGAGCGGATCGAACAGCAGCAGATAATCCCCTCCCGGAATGCCGGACGGAATCCGGCAAACGCTCTCGACCTCCTCGGAGACCATTGCCGCCAGGCAACCGCCCCACATATTGGCGCGCAACATGATCTCATTGGCGAGCACATCGAGCTTCTTCTGCGCCTCGCCCTGCACGTTCTCGGTACCCGCCTCGCCGAGCACCCCCGCGAGCGCGCCTTTCGAGACCGCGGCGCCGATCGCCTTGGCCGCGTAGGCGACGATTTCGAGCAACAGGCGCAAATCCGCCGGCGCGCGCCCGGCGCGCTGCTCGCCAACAAGAAACCGGGTAAGGCTGACATGGTGTTGCATGGACGCTCCGGGAAACAGGGGGGGATAAAAGACGGTCGCATTATCCCGCTTCCCGTGCACAAATGCACCATGGCGGGGAGCGGATTTAATCAGCGGCGCTCTCGCGCCGGGCGGAACGCGCTGGATTGCCGCCCCGCCTCGTCATTGCGAGAACCTCCCCCACCTCGTCATTGCGAGAGCCTCCCCCACCTCGTCATTGCGAGGAGCGCAGCGACGTGGCAATCCAGTTCGTTCCATCCGGCGCGCAGCGCCGCTAATCATGCCGTTCGTTTGGGCGGCGGCGGGATGAGGCGGTGGTCGATGTGGGCGCTGGGTAAGCGTCCGGCCAATCCCGTCTTGCGACAAAAGA
>JAIRLA010000171.1 GCA_031259795.1 Azoarcus sp. | reverse complement strand
GAGCGGGACGCTTGTCCGTGCCCCACCGCAAAGAAAACAGCGTCGCTGCGCTCCGTATGGAACGAAACCCTCTCCCGGCCTTCGGCCACCCTCTCGCCCGCCAAGCGGGGGAGGGAAGTTTCATCGCACGAACTCGTCATCGCGAGGCGCTTGTCGCCGCGGCAATCCACGCGGCGGTTCAAGCCGATGGCGCCGCGCGTCGGATAGTTCCCGGGATAAGGGATTGTCTGTATTCCCCTTTACCCGGAACATCCCCAATCTTGCGGTTCTGGAAAAGGAGTCTTATATATGAGTACGAATGACATCACAGGCGACAACGTCAATCTGGACGAAGAACCCATCGACGAGCATCTGGAAAGCTCCGAGGAGGTCATCACGCATGGGCACAATATTTCCCTGCGCGACCTCGCCATCCTCGTGGCCGCCCTCATCGTCATGTGGCTGATGTACAAATACCTGCCCTACGAGTCCAAGACCAACGCCGGGCTGGCCATTTTGTTCTTCGCCGGCGCCCTGTGGCTCACCGAGGCCGTCCACGTCACCATCACCGCGCTGCTCGTGCCGGTACTGGCCGTGGCCTTCGGGCTGATGGACGTCAAGAAATCGCTGCAAACCTTTGCCGATCCGACGATTTTCCTGTTCTTCGGCGGATTCGCGCTCGCCACGGCGCTGCACGTGCAGGGCATCGACCGGCTGATCGCCCACCGCCTGCTGCAACTGGCGCGCGGGCACTTCGGCGCGGCGGCGGTCATGCTCTTCCTGGCGACGGCGGGGTTGTCGATGTGGATCAGCAACACCGCCACCGCCGCGATGATGCTGCCGCTGGCGATGGGCATCCTGGGCAATCTGGACAGGGAGAAGGAGCGCAACACCTTCGTCTTCGTGCTCTTGGGCGTCGCCTACGCCGCCAGCATCGGCGGCCTGGGCACGCTCGTCGGCAGTCCGCCCAACGCCATCGCCGCCGCTTACCTGCGCCAGCAGGAGATGGTGTTCGAGTTCACGGACTGGATGAAATACGGCCTGCCGGTGATGATCGTCATGCTGCCCCTCATGGTGGGCGTGCTTTACCTCGTGTTCCGGCCCAAGCTCTCCCATCGCGTGGAGATCAAGGCGTTCCGCTTCCGCTGGACGCGCGCCCGCGTCGTCACCATCCTCATCTTCCTGCTGGCGGCGTGCAGCTGGATTTTCAGCGACAAGCTGCGCGTATTCCTCGGGGGCGAAAAGCAATTCGATTCCCTGGTCGCCGTGGGCGCCGCCGTGCTGATCGGCGTCTCGGGCGTCGCCACTTGGAGACAGATCCAGGAAAACACCGAGTGGGGCGTGCTGTACCTGTTCGGCGGCGGCCTCACCCTCTCCGCCGTCCTGGGAAGCTCCGGCGCGAGCCAGGTGCTGGCGCAAGGCATGAGCGGCATGCTCAGCGGCGGCGATGGCTTTGTCGCCCTGCTGGCCGTGGCGACTTTCATCATCTGCCTGACCGAGCTGTCCAGCAACACCGCCGCCGCCGCGCTGCTGGTGCCATTGTTCGGTCCGGTGGGCGAAGCGCTGGGCATGCCGCCGCACCTGCTGCCCATCGTGATCGGCATCGGCGCTTCGCTCGCCTTCATGCTGCCGGTGGCAACGCCGCCGAACGCCATCGTCTTCGGCACGGGCCATATCCAGCAGAAGGAAATGATCAAAGCGGGCTTCTGGCTGGTCGTCCTCTCGATTGGCGTACTGGCGTTCTTTGGCAGGTTTATCTGGTAGGGAAAGCGGGGGGCGGGCGCCGGGATCAGATTCAATCAGCGGCGCTCGCGCGTTGGATGGAAGGAACTGGATTGCCACGTCGCTGCGCTCCTCGCAATGACGAGTTCTTTCGAGGGATTCCCTCCGTCCGATGAACTCCCCTCCCCCGCTTGCGGGGGAGGGTGCCCGTCAGGGGCGGGAGAGGGCTTCCAACCATTCGGCGCGCAGCGCCGCTGGATAAAAAGGGGGAGGAAGGAGCGGGACGCTTGTCCATGCCCCACCGCAAAGAAATCAGCGTCGCTGCGCTCCGTATGGAAGGAAACCCTCTCCCGGCCTTCGGCCACCCTCTCGCCCGCCAAGCGGGGGAGGGAAGTTCCATCGCAAGAACTCGTCATTGCGAAAGCCACCCCCTACCTCGTCATTGCGAGGAGCGCAGCGACGTGGCAATCCAGTTCGTTCTATCCGGCGCGCGAGCGCCGCTGGACAGATCCGATCCCCGATGCGAAGGGGAAAAGCGCGCAGCTTGTAGAATGCGGTTTTTCCCCGGCCGGCATTCCAGGAGCGCATTTCCGATGAACCTCGACGACACCCCGCTCGACCTCCAATCCCTCGTCATCCATGGCGACCAGGACTGGAGCCGCCCGGAACTCAACGATACCGCGCTCGCTCCGGCGATCTATACCGCTTCGACTTACTGCGCCCGTACTTCCGAAGAGTTCGCCGCCATGGCGAACGAACCGCGCCATCCGCGCTACTACGCGCGTTACGGCAATCCCACGCAGGAGCGCTGCGAACGGCTCGTCGCCCGTCTGGAAAACGCGGAGTCGGCGCTGCTGTGCGCTTCCGGCATGGGGGCGATGAGTACTACCCTGCTGTCGTTGGTCAAGGCGGGTGACCACATCGTCGCGCAGAGCGCGCATTACATGGGTACTTCCCAGCTCCTCACCGATCTCCTGCCGGGACTGGGCGTGGAAGTCACGCTTGTCGACCAGCGCGACGCCGACGCTTTCCGCGAGGCCGTGCGCCCGAATACCCGGCTGTTTATCGTGGAGACGCCTTCCAATCCCACTCTGGCGCTCACCGATCTGGCCGCCGTCGCCCGTTTCGCGCGCGCGCACGGCATCACCACCTTGGCCGATAATACTTTTGCCTCGCCCATCAACCAGCGCCCGCGCGATTTCGGCATCGACCTCGTTCTGCACAGCGCCACCAAATATCTGGGCGGACATAGCGACTTGATCGCCGGCGTCGTGTGCGGCAATGCGGACAGCATCGAAAGAATCTGGAAACGGTCGATCGCCCTGGGCACCAATGTCAGCCCGTTTACCGCGTTCCTGCTCCTGCGCGGTTTGCGCACTCTCCCCTTGCGCGTCGAGCGCCAGAGCGAAAACGCGCTGGCGCTGGCGCGCTTTCTGGAAAAGCATCCGGCTATCGCGCGGGTGCATTACCCGGAGCTGGAAAGCCATCCGCAACACGCTCTCTTCAAGCGGCAAATGCAACACGGCGGCGGCGTCCTGAGCATCGAATTCAAGGGCGACGCGCACACGGGTTACAAGGCGGCCAAACGATTCGCGGCTTCGCTCAAACTCGCCCGGCACGCGGTCAGCCTGGGCGGGGTCGAAACTCTGGTCGTCCATGCCGCTTCCATGTGGGAGGCTTCGCTCAGTCCCGAACGCATGCAGGCGACCGGTATCTCTCCCGCGCTGGTGCGCATCGCCGCCGGGCTGGAAAGCGCCGCCGATCTGTGCGCGGACATGGAAGCGGCGCTCGCCGCCGCCGCCGCGTAGTCGCGCCGCGCCGCCAGTTTTCAGCGCGCCGCGCCGAGATCGGCGCACAGGCGGTACAGGGTCTGTCCCGAATCGCGGTACTTGCGCTCGAACGGTGTCAAGGCCTGCTCCGCCGCGAATGTCTCCCACGGTACGGCGCGGCCCAGCGCCAGCTCCAGCGCGAGCGCGAATTCGGCCACATAGACCGCCCAGTTGCTGCGGCATTCGAGCGTTCCGCCAAGGCGGCAAATGAACGGAAACACCGGGTGCGCCGGCCAGCGCCGCCCGAGATGTCCGATCTTGGGCCAGGGATTGGGATAGAGAATGTAGTGCCGCGCCAGGCGCGGGCCATTTTCGGCGAGCAAGCGCCAGAAATCGACCAGATCGGCGCGCACGAACACCATATTGTCCGGCAGCAGTGCGGCGGGATAAGGCTTGCGCCGTTGCAGGCGCTCCTCCGATTGATCCACGCCGATCACCCAATGGTCGGGAAATGTCCGCGCCAGTTCGATCGTGCTGTGCCCCACCCCGCAGCCCGCGTCGAGAATCAACGGCGCTCGCCCGTCCCACCCCGCCAGCGCCCGCGCGTGCGCGGCGCGGTTGCAATCGGCGACCGGCTTGCGGAACGGATGCTCCAGATGTGTCCTCACCCGCGCCGCCAACCGCTCATGCACCCCTTGCTGGGCGCTCGCCGGAATACGTGAATTGGCGTAACTCACTCCACCCTCCTCTTTTTTTTTCCGCGTTTCCGCGCCCGCGACAAAAACCGCTTGCCGCCGGAATGGCGGGCAAGCGGTTTCGAGTCGTGTATGCCCGCTATTATTTCTGCGGGTCGTAGAGTTTCTCTTTGATGAAGAGCGCGGGCAACAGGCCGCACAGGAAATACGCCCCGCCCATGACCAGAAAGCCCGTGCCGATGGAACCCCGGTCGGCCAGGAATCCGATGGCAAAGGGGGCGACGGCGGCCATGATCCGCCCGACGTTGTAAGCGCCGCCGACAGCGGTGCCGCGTATCCTGGTCTCGAAACTTTCGGTCATGTAGGTCGCGTTTACGCCGTAGGGAATGCCATAGACGAAGCCGAAAGCCGTCATCAGGAAGATGATGTTCTCCGGCGTGTGGTAGAGGACGATCAGCGGCAGGAACACGGCGGCGGCGATGGCCCCGAACGCATAGACGGGCCGCCGCCCGATCCGGTCGGCGACCCATCCGGCGATGATCTTGCCGAGAATCATGGCGGTGTAGGTGCCGACCATGTATTCGGTCATCTTCTTGAATTCCATGCCCATCTCTTTTTCGAGATAAGAGGGCATCCAGTTGCCGACGCCGTAATAGCCGAATTGCAGGAAACTCGCGGTCAGGCACCACAGGATGAACATGTTGCGAATTTGCGGCGTGTCGAAAATGATTTTGTAGGCGCTTTCCGCTTTTTGGGCGGTCTGGTTGGCGACGCCTGCCGCTTTTCCCAGGAGACGCTTGGCGTTGGCTTCCACCCATGAATGCGGCTCCGGCACCATCCAGTGCATGAGCAGCGTGAGCACCACCGGAATCAGCGCGACGTAGAACAGCCAGCGCCAGCCGTAATCCGGATGCGGGATGATGAGTCCCGCCAGGATGGTGGCCAGCAGGTAGCCCACCGACCATCCGGCCTGCAAGGCGCCCAGCACCGTGGTGCGGTACTTGGTCGGCACATATTCCGCCATCAGCGTGTTGCAGGTGACGTAGGCCGCCCCCAGCCCCAGCGCGGCGATGAAGCGGAAAAACGCGAATTGCCAGTAGCCATGGGTGGCCCCCAGCACCGCGGTGCCGATCGAGAAGATCGCCACGCACCAGATTACGGTCTTGACCCGCCCGAAGCGGTCCGCCGCCCAGCCGCCGTAAATGCCGCCGATGGCCATGCCGATCAGGGTGATGGTGCCCAGCGAGCCGGCCTCGGATTGAGTGAGCTGGAATTCTTTCTTCAGCTCCGCCAGGCTGTAGGCCAGGAACATCAGATCGGCGCCGTCCATCATCAGCACCAGAAAACCGAAAATGAAAACAGCAATCCAGATTTTATCTCTGGGTAAAACAGAAGCGGATGTTACAGAAACGGAGGTTTCCGCGTTCATATGATTTTCCTTTTCTTCGAGTCGAAACCGTTTGCGGTTTGAAAAAAGCGAACCATCAGCCCCGGGCGTCCCGGATCATGTTGCGCGCGATCACGAGTTGCTGGATTTGCGTGGTGCCCTCGAAGATGCGGAACAGGCGCACGTCACGATAGAAACGCTCGATCGCGTATTCCGATACATAGCCGGCGCCGCCGAAAATCTGCACGGCGCGGTCGGCGACGCGCCCGCACATTTCGGAAGCGAAGAGCTTGCAGCAGGAAGCCTCGGTCGATACGTTTTCCTTGTTGTCGCGGCGGCGCGCGGCATCGAGAATCATCGCGCGGGCGGCATAGATGTCGGCGCGGCTGTCGGCCAGCATCGCTTGGATCAACTGGAATTCGGCGATCGGTTTGCCGAACTGCTTGCGCTCGATGGCATAGTTCAGGGCGTCGTTCAACATCCGCTCCGAAGCGCCGGTGCAAATGGCCGAGATGTGCAGGCGGCCTTTGTCGAGCACTTTCATCGCCGTCTTGAAACCGATGCCTTCCCGTCCGCCGATCAGGTTGGCGGCGGGCACGCGGCAATTCTCGAAAATGACGTCGGACGTGTGCGCGCCCTTTTGCCCCATTTTCTTGTCGCGCTTGCCCAGCGACAATCCCGGCGTATCCTTTTCGACGATGAAGGCGGAAATGCCGCCCGCGCCCTTGATGTCCGGATTGGTGCGCGCCATGACGGTGAAAAGGCCGGCTTCCGGCGCGTTGGTGATGAAGCGCTTGGTGCCGTCGATCACATAGAAATCGCCGTCGAGTCTGGCGGTGGCGCGCACCGCCGCCGCGTCGGAACCGGCATCCGGCTCGGTGAGCGCGAACGAGGCGATCAATTCGCCGGACGCCAGCCGGGGCAGGTATTTCTGTTTTTGCTCCTCGGTGCCGTCGACGATCAACCCTTGCGAACCGATGCCGTTATTGGTGCCGATCAGCGAACGGAACGCGGGCGAGGTCTTGGCGATTTCAAAGGCGACCAACACCTCTTCTTCCATCGTCAGCCCCAGGCCGCCGTATTCTTCCGGCGTGGAAAGGCCAAATAGACCGAGGTCGCGCATTTCAGCGACGATGTCCGCGGGGATTTCGTCGGTCTCGGCGATGATTTCCTCGGCGGGAACCAGGCGTTCCCTGACGAAACGGGCGACGGTGTCGATGAGCAGATTGAGCGTTTCCTGATCGCGGATCATGGTTTCTCCTGTGTATTCAAACGCGGCTGATGCCGCTGATGTGTCGAACAAGACTCACCAGACGAGGCCCGATATCGTATTCGAGCCGGTCACGAGTCAACAAAAATGCGGCGCCGCCGCAACTGAAAGCCATCGGGCGGCCTTCGCCGTCCGTGAATGGCGCCGCGACCGCGCTGACATCCCGTTCCCATTCGCCGACCGACAGGCAAAAACCCCGTTCGGCGCAATCGCGCAATCCTTGTTCGATTCCCGTGCGCAGTCGCGGCCAGTTTTGCTCATCGCGCAAAAACAACTGGTGCATCAGGAAATCCTGTTCCGTCTTTGGCAGCCCCGCCAGATAAGCGCGCCCGATGGCCGTCAACGCCAGGGGCAAACGCGAGCCGACGCCGCGCCGTATACCGATCGGGGCATTGCTGCGCACCGACTCGATATACACCATGCTCAGACGATCGCATATGCCGATGGAAACGGACGCCTGCGAATACTCGGCAAGCTCCTGCATCATGGGACGGGCGATCTGGCGGACGCTGATATTGGAGAGCATGGCGTAACCCAGCGACAAAACGCCGGAACCCAAGCTGTACTTGCCCAGGGAAGGCAGGAAATGGAGGTAGCCCAGCTTGACCAGCGTCCCCGCCAGCCGGGAGACGGAAGGCTTGGGGATGCCCGTGCGGCGCGACAGTTCCGCCACGCCGAGATGGCGCTCGCCCGGGCTGAAACAGCGCAACAACTCCAGCCCCCTGGCCAATGCCGTGACGAACTGGCGATCCTTGGCCTCGTCACTCTTGCCAAACCGTTGTACATCATTATTCGTGTAATCGCTTGCCATGACCGGTGTTCCCCCCGTAGAAGTTTGTACCGCACCCCGTTTTTTTCGCAGGCGAATCCTGTCAGGACAAGCCGCCGCCGTCAATGAAAATCGAACCTGCGCTCTGCACGGCGAAACATTCACGGCGATCGCGCAGGAGGCGTACCTCTGTTTCGCCGGCTTCGCTTCGCGCAATGACGAATATTGCAAGGCGCTTGTCGCCGCGCCAATCATACCTCATCGTCATTGCGAAAGCCTCCCCATCTCGTCATTGCGAGGAGCGAATCGGCGTGGCAATCCAGTTCCATCCAATCGGCGCGAATCGACGCTGATTTCTTGGCGGAGGAAAGTAGACGGGCGTCCCGCTCCTCCTCCCCTTTATCCAGCGTCGCTTCGCTCCGCAAAAACCGACCTGGATTGCCACGTCGCGGCGCTCCTCGCAATGACGAGGCGGGAGCAGCTTTTGTGATGACGAATTCTTGCGATGGATACTTCCCTCCCCCGCTTGCGGGGGAGGGTGCCCGAAGGGCGGGAGAGGGTTTCCTTCCATGCGGAGCGAATCGACGCTGATTTCCTTGCGGCGAGAGACGCAGGCAGGCGTTTTACATGAACGCCGCGCGCGGCGGGAGCGCGCGGGCATTGCCGCGGGCAGTTGCGCCCTGTGCCGGTGTCGTGTTAGCGTGCGCGCGCTTTCGGTCCATCGTGCGGAGGATGAAGATGGGACGGAAGTTTTGCACTCGGGTGTCGCCCGCTTCGCGGCGGGCGGTTAAACGGGAAAGCCGTGCGCGTTCGCCATGACGACGCAAAGCGGCTGCTGCCCCCGCAACGGTAGGCAAGTGCGGGTTCGCCATCCATGCCACTGGGCGTTTCGCCCGGGAAGGCGGCGGATCAAGACTTGCAAGCCCGGAGACCGGCCCGGGTCGCAACGATGGAAATGCCGCGGGGTGGCGAGCATGGATTTCTCCTGCCGGAGACCTTTTTCCGTTTCGCCCGCGCTTTTCCTGTTTTGTCGACCACGATTCCGGCGCGCGGGGACGCGGGCCGGAGGGAGAAGCCCATCATGTTTATGCGCAAACGCCTGCTGGCGGCCCTGTGCCTGCCAGCCATCACTTTTCCATCCTTCGTCCGGGCGGACGAAAACACGCCGGAACTCGATCCGGTCATCGTCACCGCCACGCGCCAGGAAACGCGGGTGAGCGAAGCGCTCGCCGACGTGACCGTCATCGAACGCGAGGAGATCGAGCGGCACGGACAGGATACGATCGTCGACCTGCTCGCGCGCCAGCCCGGCATCCAGGTCACTTCCAACGGCGGCGCGGGGACATCGACTTCCTTTTTCGTGCGCGGCGCCAATTCCGACCAGACCAAGGTGCTGCTCGACGGCATCCCCCTCAACTCCATCGACATGAGCGGCTCGCCGCTGCGCTTCATTTCCCTGGCCGATCTGGAGCGCATCGAAATCCTGCGCGGCCCGGCGGCCACTCTCTATGGCGCGGACGCCATCGGCGGCGTCATCCACATCATCACCCGGCGCGGCGCGCCGGGCCTGCGGGCGGATGCCGCCGTCGGCTACGGTTCATACGACACGCGCACGGCCTCGGCGGGCATCTCCGGCGGGAACGAGCGCTGGCGCTTCCGGGCGGCGGCGAATCATTACGCCACCAACGGCATCTCCGCGCAGCGCCACTCCAGCAACAAGGACGCCGACGACGACGCTTACGACAACACGGGCGGCATGGTCTCCCTTTCTTTCCTGCCCGCGACAGGACACGAAGTCGGCCTGGGCTACCGGCTGAACAAGGGCGTGGCGCATTACGACAGCGGCAATACGCCGCCCTGGGGCGGCCTGGACGGCGTCGACGATTTCCGCAATCGCTTCGAGACCCGGCAGTGGCAGCTTTTCAGCAAGAACAGTTTCTTCGATGGGGTCTGGCGCAGCACGCTCCAGTATGGCGAATCCATCGACGATCAGGAAAACATCGGCGAAGGCGGCGAGCGCAGCGAGCTTTTCACCCGCAATCTGCAATTGACCTGGCAAAACGACATCAAGCTGCCGCTCGGCGAACTGCTGCTGGCGGGCGAGCAACTGCGCCAGCGCATCAGTCCGAGCGCCGAATACGACACCAACCGTATGACCAACAACGCCTTCATGCTGGGCTGGGTGGCGCGCTCCGGCAAGCATGACTGGCAGATCAACGCCCGCTCCGACCAGCATTCCGAGTTCGGCCACGAGAACACCTACAGCCTCGCCTACGGCTACCGGATCACGCCGCAATGGCGCTTTCGCCTCGGCTACGGCACGGCATTCAAGGCGCCGACGCTCTATCAGCTCTACACGAAGATGTGGGGATACGGCAATCCGGAACTCAAGGCGGAAAAGGCGCGCAACCGCGAAGCGGCGCTCATCTGGGAGCACGGCCTGCACAGCGCCTCGCTGACCGTGTATCACAACAAGGTGGAAGACCTGATTTCCTCCAACCCCGTCACCTGGCAGGCCGACAACATTGGCCGGGCCAGACTCGCCGGCGCGACGCTGGCTTACTCCGGCGTCTTCGGCAACTGGCGCGCGGGCGCGGCCTACGACCGGCTCGACGCGCGCAACGAAGATACCGACATGTTCCTGGGCCGCCGCGCCCGCGACAGCGCGACCTTCAGCCTCGCCTACCGCTGGGGCAAGCTCGACCTCGGCACGGAGCTGATCGCGGTGGGCAAGCGCTACAACGACAATCAGGAGGGCGAAACGCTGGGCGGCTACGCCTTGATGAACCTCGTCGCCAGCTATGCGCTGACCCCCGATCTGCACATCGAAGGCCGCCTGAACAATCTTTTCGACAAAAAGTACGAGACCGTGCGCTACTACAACACCGAAGGCTTCAACGCCTTCATCGCCCTGCGCTACAGCCCGCGCTGAGGCCCGCATGCGGGGACGGCGGCGCCCGTCCCCGCGGCGCTTGTTTCCGCCAGTAATCCCGTTTCCTGAACGGCGGCGACAAAATGCCGTAAGCCTGTCACCCCGGGCTGGACAGGCATGGTTTTGCGATAATACCCTCGCACTTGATTCTGGAACACGCGCGGTGGAAAAAACAAAAAGCGGGCGGCAACGCCCGCTTTTCGCCTTCGTTACCTATCCAGTGAGAGGTACGACAAGCAACGCCGCTTTTATCAGTGCCGCCTGTAACGGCGCACAACGCTCAAGCCCACGAGACCAAGTCCCAAAAGAGCCAGCAACGGAGGCTCGGGAACGCCCCCCGGCAAAGTGCAACCGACGCCACTGCATCCTCCTGGGGGGGCGGCGCCAGCCGAAAATGCGCCAATGAAAACGCCGCTATCGTAAGCACTATCGCCGGTGTCGGCAATGGCAATGGTCAAGGTATGAGTGGAAGAATTCGGATCGAGCAATCCCACAAGCGACAGGCTTGTGGTCAAGCCATCGTATTCGATGCCATAAGCGTTCCCCTGGTTATCCAGGAAATTGGGGATAGTATTGACGGCAACGAGCGAACCATCCCCAAAAAGAGCATAATTCTTCCCGTCAACGAAAAACCCAAAGATGTCGGTATAGCTTGATGCGGCATATTCGGGATATTCGTCCGAGCCGAACACGAAACTTGTCGAGATCGCGGTGAGACCGGGATCAACGGTAAACGAAAAGCTGAGATAGTTCTGGTCAGATGTGGGCTTGCCGCTCAGGGAAGTCAACAGGGCGTTGCTGCCGGTATTCGACGATGTGCCATAGTTACTAGATGTGTTGCTCAGAGGGAGGTTGGCGCTTCCCGTAGTCAGCAGAATGCCGTCCGGATTGGCGATAGAAGCCCCTCCAGTGGACGACGTTAGATTCAAGCCCGTATAAGTACCCGATTGGTTCGGTCCGCCCACGAATTGCACGCTGCCCGGCACAACATTGATACCGCTATTGGCGCCGAGGAGCGCGGCAAGCAGAGTATCCGCGTCATTGGTAGCCGTAATGGCCAATGCGTGGGCAGAGGAGGCGACCTCCATGGCGGCGGCGCCGAAAAGCAGTGAAAAGGGGAAATTCAGTTTCATGGTAGCAAGAGCCTCTTGGCTAATGGATGTAAGGATAAGGCCACACGATATGCCCGGCTTTGTTGCAGCAAGTTAGATGCCAGTATTGCCAAAGTCAATGTTTTTTCAAGTGAACATGTAAAAACACGCATTATCTTACCGGGGTGACTGTAAAGATTGTCGACAATATATGGGTATTCACACAAAGCCAACTTGGAATTTACTCCCTGCATACCGGCATGTTCCTGGGCCGCCGCGCCCGCGATAGCGCGACCTTCAGCCTTTTACCTACCGCAGGGACAAGCCCGACCTCGGGACGAGCGCCGCCGCCGCCTTTCTCCGCCGCGCCCGGCGGGGGAAGGCGTTCGTTGGCATTCGCTCATTTCTTTTCTCGCCGCCTCAGTCGCCTTTGGAAACCGTGCGCGACGATTCGCCGATCATCCACGTTACCGCGATGCCCGCCGCCCATGAATGCTTGCGCTCGACCAAGGGACTGTCGATGAAAGCCGCGCCGGCCAGCGTGTCGTAACGCGCGAAGCCGCCGACCCAGCAGCGCTCGAAGCGCCGGGAAAGCGAGGCAATGAATTGCGTGCCGGAGTAACCGCCCGAGGCGCGGTAGGCCGGGCGATCCGGCAAGGCGTGGCGCGGCTCGACGCTGTAGAAATATTCATGCTGCCGGGCATTGGCGAAGATCGGCCCGGCCAGCATTCCGAGCCGCCAGCCGGAGTGCCATGGAAACGGCGCGTCGTAGTTGACCGCCGGGCTGAAGACGATTCCGGCGTATTCGGTGCCGCCCCTGACGGTATAGGCGGCCCGCAGCGGCAGGCGGATATCGAGCCGGGAAGCGCGCGCCTTGCCGCGCCACAGGTTGAATTGCAGCGATGGACCGAATTCGACCGTGGGTTTGAGATCGGGCATGCCGCGCCGCAGTCCCTTGCTGTCGCTGTCGACCGGCGGCGAGGCGGCGAGGCTCAGGTTCAACTCCATCCAGTCGTTGTCGAAAAACACGCCGCGCACGCCGCTGCGGTCGGCCTTGAGGATTTCGCCGCGATAGACGAAATAGGGTATCGGCAATACGTGCCCGCGCTGCCGCCCCGAGCCGCGGTATTCCGGAAACGATACCGCCCCCGCGCCCAGGCCGATTTCCCACAAAGGTTTTTCCTCGCCAGCCGCCGGTAGCGCCAGCGCGCCGGAAAGAATCGCCGCCGCGATCCTGGAGACACAGTTCATGAACATGTCGATGCCGCATTGCATGGAAGAGAGCAAGGACTATACCGCAAGCGCCCGGCAAATGAACCGCGGCAGATGCGCGTGTGCGATTGCCCGGTGAAAGGGGCGGATCGCCGCGCTCCCCGCAATGACGAGGCGGGAGGCGCGCATCGACGCGGCAATCCATAAGTCGGTTCAAGGCGGCCTATTGGAATGGATTCTGAAACGCCTCGCGCCGTATCAGCCGGATTCGAGCATTTTCATGATATTCGCCACTGTTTGCACGCAGGCGAGCGTTTTTTCTTCGATTTCGTCGCGCCAGGCTGCGCGCGAGAAGGTGTGATCGGCTTCCGGCAGGCGGTAGGGCGCGCGCGCCGGAAAAAGTTCCGCCCAGGCGGGGCTGGCCGCGAACTGCTCGAACTCGCGCGCGACATGATCCCGTCCGCTCAGGATGACCCACCATGGAATGGAAACCGCCTGCAATGCGACCCGCATCCGTTCCGGCAGGCTTTCGTCCCCGGCCGACGGCGCGGCGGGAGATTTTCCGCTTTGCCCGCCGCCGCCGCCGCGCGCGCGGCGGATCGCCCGCCATAGATCGCGCAGCGAACGTCCGGGCTCGACGCCGCCGCGCGCGAGCTTGCCCCAGAATGCGCGCGAGCACAGCCGCCCCAAGTAATAGTGGCGCAGGCGGACGCGCGCGGCGCTCGTTTCGGTGCGTACCCAGGGATTGAGCAGCAATAGCCCGTCCACTCTGGGATCCGTGCCGGCGTAGAGCGCGGCGGCGCTGGCGCCGTCGCACAGTCCCCACAGCAGTACGCCGGTAAGCGTGGGCGCTTCGGTGAAAAAGGCATCGAGCGCGGCGTGGATGTCTTCTTCCAACGCATCGAAAGTACGCGGCGCCCCGGTCGCGTCCCCCATGCCGCGATAGTCGAAACGCATGCAGGGCACGCCCGCGCCGGCCAGCCTGCGCGCCAGCAGGACGAATTGGCGATGACTGCCAACCCGGTATTGCGGGCCGCCGACGACGATCAGCACGCCGATCCGCATTTTCGCCGTGGCTGTCGTTTCAGGCTCCGGCGCGCCCGCCGGGCAAGCGATGATGCCCGGCAGCGATTCGCCGCGGCATGCGAAGAGGAAAGCGCGTTCGTCGTAGCCCATGCCCATTCGCGCGTCACGGCCGGGCATCGCCAAGCACGGCGAGGGTTTTTTCGATCAGCGCCGGGACTTCCGTGATTTCCTGTGTTTGCCAGAATGCCGCACCGGCGATCTTGCAGGCGTCCGCCCGCGCGCCGGAGGCGGCAAACGCTTCCCGCCGCGCCGCCAGCGCCGGTGACGGCGGCCCCGCCTCCCGGCCCAGTTCGATCATGTCGATGCGCCCGGTATAGCCGGCGGGGATGGCGAGGCGCGCCGCCGCCAATCCTTTCGCCAGTTCCGGCGCGAGCGTATAGCCGGCGATTTCGACCCGTTCGCCGTTGTCGAGCCGCGCCCGTAAACTCGCCATCGCCGTGTGCGCGCCGGTTTCGGCAAGCAGCGAGCGCATCAGTTCGAGACGAAGAAATTGGTTCAAATGCTGGCCGCCGTCGAACACCGGCTGCCAGAGCAGCAGGTCGGGGCGATGTTCGCTTTCGCGCAGCCAGGCGGCGGCGAGCAGACTGCCGGCGCGCAGCGTCCACAGCAAGCGGCGGCCCGGCGCGCGGCCGATGAGCCAGCGCCAGGCGGATTCCATATCCTCGATCCAGCCGCTCCAACTGGCATCGCCGAAATCGCCCTCACTGTCGCCGCAACCGCCCGGGTCGGGTTGCAGCACCAGCCAGCCGCGCGCGGCGAGCGCCTGCGCCGCCAGCGCCGCCATGCGCCGCGATTTGTTCATTTCTTCGGCGAATGGCGGAAAGTAGAGCGCCGCCCCGAGCGGCGCGTCCGCCGGGCCGGTGGCGACGCAGAAGCGGCGCCCGCGCGGCGTTTCCAGGAAAAAAACGGTGCGGGCGACGGCTGAGGCCAAGACCGTGAGCCCGCCTCAGGCCAGCTTGCCTTGCACGAACGTCACCAGCGCGCCCACGGTGGCAAAAGTCGAACCGTCGATTTCATCGTCGCCGACGACAAAATCGAAACGCTCTTCGAGCAGGTTCAACACCCCCACCACCGCCATCGAATCCAGTTCGGGCAGCGCGCCCAGAAGAGGCGTATCGAGTTGAAAATCCCGCGCCCGCCCTTGCAGGCTCAACGCTTCATCAATGACCGCCAACACTTCTTGCCTGATATCCGCCAATTTCCGACTCCGCTGTGCTTTCCGCCCCGGGATTTGTGATGGGCCATGCGTTTGTCCGCATGGGGCCGCTATTATAGGCGGCCAGCACCGAGCCGATATATGCGCACCGCCACAAACGACAGTATCCCCGAAAGCGCGCCGCCGCCGTCCGGACAGGACCCGCATCTTTGCGCCGCGTGGTTCGAATTGTTGCAGCGCACCGCCATCCCGGCGGGAGCCGTGGTCGACTACATTCCCGTCGGGCCGGACGAAGCCCCGGCGCAAGCCCGTCTGCCTTTGTTGCGCGCCACGGCCACGGCGCCGCTGCAAACAGCGCTCGCCAATTTCTACACCCCGCTTTTCGCGCCGCTGGGCGGCGAATGCCTGTCGGAAGCGGCGCTTGCCCGCTATTTCCGGGAGACGCGCCAGCGCCGCGAAATCGCCGAACTGCGGCTTGCCCCCCTCGATCCGCAATCGGCCTTTTTCGCCAGCGCTCGCCGCGCCCTGGAAAGCGCGGGCTGGATCGTGGACAGCCATTTTTGTTTCGGCAACTGGTATATCGACCTCGATGCCGGCGGGTTCGACACTTACTGGGGGCAACGTCCCGCGAAGCTGCGCAACACGGCGCGGCGCGCGCGCCGGCGGCTGGAGGCCGCGCCCGGATTCGCCATCGCCATCACTGACGGCGCGGCGGGGCTGGAGCGCGCCGTCGATGCTTTCGTCTCGGTCTATGGCCGTAGCTGGAAACCGCCGGAGCCCTGGCCCCGCTTCATTCCCGAACTCTGCAAGCTGGCCGCCGCGCGCGGCTGGCTGCGTCTCGGAGTGCTGGAACTCGGCGGCCAGGCGATCGCCGGCCAGATCTGGCTGGTGAGCGGCGGCTGCGCCTATATCGTGAAACTCGCTTATGACCGCGCCTTTGCCGCGCACGCGCCGGGTACAGTGCTGTCGGCGCGCATGGCGGAGCGCGTCATCGACATCGACCGCGTCCGCCGGATCGACTACCTGATCGGCGACGATGCCTACAAACGCGACTGGACGCCGCAGCGGCGGGAACGCCACGGCCTCGCCGCGTTCAACCCGCTCACCATGCGCGGCCTGGCGGGCGCGGCGTGGCATTTCGGCGGCAAGGCCCTGAAACGGTTCGGCGTCCATTCCGATCAGCGGCGCTGCGCGCCGCCAGAAAGGAAACCCTCTCCCGCCTGACGGAGCGCCCCCGCCCGCCTGTACCGCCCGGGGATTGTTTCATAAATAGTGTTTAAAATACAACACCCAGCGCATGAACATCGCCAAGCATATGAATATTGGCAAGAATTTTTGCTCGTACAAAGTGTCCGAAAAATTTTTAACTTCGCGTGTTGACATTGCGTTCATACTTTGATGAGATACGCGCCCGTTCTTACTTTTTGAAGGAGTATCATCATGGCTAATGTACTGGACAAATTCATCGATTTCATTAACGTCACCGCCAGTGTCGCCGTCGACGCATTGACGGTCGGGGTTGGTCTATGGAATGGCTTCGTAGAGTTGTGCGAAGGAGTCTTCGACGCAGCGGCTTCGCTGACCGTTGGCGCGATAGATATCGGGACCGACTGGATCTGCGGGCTTTTCCTTTTTCCCGCCCTCAAGAGCGCCGAAGCGCCCGCTGATGTGCTCGAAGAAAGCGCCCCGGCGCTGGCGGAAGAAGCCGATGCGGCATCCTATGCCGTATACGACGATGCGGAAAGCGATGTCATTAACTTCGATGCGTTGGATACAACGGATGCCGCGTACACGGATCTATATCTGGATCTGGACCTGCCCGGTATCGACGCGCTGGTCGTCGATAGCGTGGCAAGCGAAGACATCGCTGTTGTTGGCGCGTCTCTGGAAGTGGAAGACGCGGAAGCGTTTGCATAAGGCGGTAAGTAGAAACATGGTCAGTCTGGAGCCTGCCGGAAGCGGAGTTTGCTGAAAGCATCGGATCCTGCTGGTCCCTGTGTTGCAAGAAAGAAAGACAGGCAGCCTGATGAACGGGGGGCTGCCTGTTGTTTTTGTGCCCGCGATTCCGCCGCGCTGGTGACCGGGCGCCCCGGTTCCATCATGAATACTTGCGCATTCACGATCGTCGATATATCGTGCGCCGGTGATTTTTCCAGCGCGTGTTGACTCACGCTTTCCCACGATGACGCCCCTGAAGCCCGCACTCACGATTTCATTGTTTGCCGTGCTGTCCGCATGCGCCGGCGCTCCGCCGCCCGGCGGCGATCCGTCGGCGGCGTCGCGGGAAAGGCCCGCGCCCGCGCCCGCCGCCGCCGCCAATCCGGCGTTGAGCGCGGAAGAAATGGGTCTGCGATTCCTGAAGCTGATCGAAGGCTTGAGATCGCGCGACGACATCACCCTCGAACGGGTCCAGAAAACCATGGGGGTGACGTTGCAGCGGAACACGGGCGGGCTTTTCCACCTCCAGGACCTCGAAGGGGACTGGTTCTACGTGCTTTCAATGGCGTTCAGCGAAGCTGACCGGAAAGCAAAGATAGCCCTTGATTTCGTCAACAGGATAAACCGGTCCGCCGATATGTCGTCCCTCTGCAATCCGGACTTTGCGCGCTACCAGGCCGCCCTGAAAAAAATGGGATATCAGGAAACCCCGCTGCGCGATGGAAGCGGACAACTGACGTACATCACCTACAGCAAGGGCGATATCCTGATCGGACTGGTGCCGCAACTGAAAATTTCCCGCGAGGGCAAAACCTATCCCGCCTGTGTGCGGCGCATCGGGCTATGACCCCGGGGCATAGGTATCTGTCTGGTTCCGTCTGTTCCTTCACCCCTTTTATCCAGCGGCGCTGCGCGCCAGATGGTTGGAAGCCCTCTCCCGCCCTTCGGGCACCCTCCCCCGCTGTACAGACCGGGGATATCGTTCCCGCATGTACGGCCACACCATCCCCAAAGGCTCAACCCATATTTTCCTCCTTTCCGATCCTGAAGGAAACGCCCTTGCAGGAGTTCCGTCTTCAGACTGCGGTGCAGGCGCTCCAGCTTGCCCTGCGTTTGCGGGTGATA
>JAIRLA010000168.1 GCA_031259795.1 Azoarcus sp. | reverse complement strand
ATCGGAAGAATGCGCCATTGCAAAAGCCTCCCCCCCCCTCGTCATTGCGAGGAGCGCATCGACGTGGCAATCCAGTTCGTTCTATCCGGCGCGAAGCGACGCTGATTTCTTTGCGGTGGGGCGTGGATGGGCGTTTTGTGCCTCCTTCACTTTTTAATCAGCGGCGCTGCGCGCCGGTTGGTTGGAAACCCTCTCCCGCCCTTCGGGCACCCTCCCCCGCAAGCGGGGGGGGGAGGTCCATCGCACGAAGGGAGTCCATCGGAAGAATGCGCCATTGCAAAAGCCTCCCCCCCCTCGTCATTGCGAGGAGCGAAGCGACGCGGCAATCCAGCTCATTCCATCCGGCGCGCAGCGCCGCTGATTCGGCTTTGTCGATGGCCCGTCCGCCGTGCGCCGGGTCAGTTCGCCGCCGGGAAAAAGGCGTTGGTCTCCCGTGGCCAATCGCCGGGGAACTGGCCGTATATCCGGCCAATGGAGAGGAATTTGCTTTCCGTCTCGAAAAAAGCTTCTGCGATGTCGGGGTCGAAATGCCGGCCCGCGCCATTCTGGATGATGACTTTTGCCTGGTCGTGCCGCATGGGGGCGCGGTAGACGCGCGGGCTGATGACGGCATCGTAGACGTCGGCGACGGCCATGAGGCGGGCCGAAAGCGGGATTTCGTCGCCCTTGAGGCCGCGCGGATAGCCGCTGCCGTCCCATTTTTCGTGGTGGCAGTAAGCGATTTCCTTGGCGTAGGAGAGGAATTCCACTTTCGTATTGAGTTGCCTTTCCGCGTATTCGATGGTGTTCTTGCCCAGGATGGGGTGGGTTTTCATGATCTCGAATTCTTCGGACATGAAACGGCCCGGCTTGAGCAGGATGCGATCGGGGATGCCGACTTTGCCGATGTCGTGGAGGGGGGCGGATTTGTAGAGGGATTCGATGGCGCTGTTGGTGAGTGAATCCTTGTAGCGCGGGTGTTTCTGGAGTTGTTGCGCGAGCGTTTTCACGTAATGCTGGGTGCGGCGGATGTGATTGCCGGTTTCATGGTCGCGGGTCTCGGCGAGCGAGGCCATGGTCAGGATGGCGATGTCCTGGACGGACTGTACTTCGCGGGTGCGCTTCTTGATTTCGTTTTCCAGGTATTCCGCTTTGTCGCGCAGGAAATCGGCGCTGGATTTCAGCTTCAGGTGCGTGTCGACGCGGGCGCGGACAATGACCGGCGAGGCCGGCTTGATGATGTAGTCCACCGCGCCCAGCTCGAAGCCGTGCGCTTCGTCGCCCGCGCTGGCGCTGGCGGTGAGGAAGATCACGGGGATGTCGCATGTGGCCGGGTCGGCTTTCAGGCATTCGCAGACTTCGTAGCCGGAGATGCCGGGCATGGCGACGTCGAGCAGGATGAGGTCGGGCGGCGGCGCGGCGGCGATGATCCGCAGCGCTTTTTCGCCGTTGTTGGCAACTTTGACCCGGTAGGTGTCGCGCAGGATGGCGCTGATCAGGGTCAAATCTTCCGGCGCGTCATCGACCAGCAGGATGGTGAAGCGTTCGCTGGAATCCGGGATGCTGTTGTTGTTCATGGTGGGCTCGACTCCGGTTCGGCATGCCTGCGCTTGGCCGCCAGTGGCTGATGGCTAATGGGTGAGTGCTGTACGATCCAGGCCGATGTGTTGTTCCGCGCAGGCTTCGCACAGGATACTCAGGGCGGTATCGAATTCGAACGCGCCGATCGCCGTTTCCAGATCGGCAAAATGCGTTTGCAGGCATTGATGCAGCAGGCCGCCTTCGTTTTGCAGGCAGTCGAGCGCCGCCGCGTCGTTTTCGGCCAGCAGGCAGGCCAGCCGCTCGGCGACGCTGCTCATGCGGTATGGGTCGCCGCCGGGCGTCGACGCTTCTTTCGGGACGCGCTCGAACAGGGCGGACAGGCGTTCGAGCAGCGGCGCGAGTTGTCCGGCCATTTCGTCCGTCAGGCGGCGCGCTTCATCCCGGTTTTCCTGCCCGCAGGCGCTCTCCAGGCGGGATACCGTGGTCTGGATCGCGCTGGCGCCGATACTGCCCGCCACGCTCTTGAGGGTGTGGGCCAGCCGGGCGGCGAGCGGCCAATCCGCGCCGCCGATGGCGTTGTGTATGTGCTCGGGATCGCGCGCGTGGCTTTTCAGGAATTTTTCCAGCAGGCCGAGATAGAGCGGCATCCTGCCGAAGGTGCTGCGCAGGCCGGCATTGATGTCCAGGCCGGGAATGTCGCGGGGCAGTTCCACGGGATCGGCGGCGGCGGGCGCGGAGACTGCGGCAACGGAGACCGCCGCCGCGGCGTCGCCGCGTTCCGCAGGGGCGCGCCGCGGCGGAATCCATTTGCACAGGGCGTTCCACAGGTGGGCCGGTTCAATGGGTTTGGTCACATAGCCGTTCATGCCCGCGTTCAGGCAGCGCTCGCGCTCGCCGGACATGATGCTGGCGGTGAGCGCCACGATGGGAATGGCGCAGCCTTCGGCGCGCAGCCGCCGCGTGGCCTCCAGTCCGTCCATGACCGGCATGCGCTCGTCCATGAGGATGATGTCGTAGGGCCTGCCCGCGATGTTGCGCACTTTTTCGAGAGCGGTGGCGCCGTTGTCGGCGATGTCGGTCTCGAAGCCGGCGAGATCGAGGATTTCCCGGGCGACCTGCTGGTTCAGTTCGTTGTCTTCCACGAGCAGGATGCGCGCGCCCGCGATGGCTTTCAGCCCGGCCATGTCGATGGCGAGTCCGGCGTCCATGATGGGCGCGGCGGGTTCGCTGCCGCCCAGCAGGCGCATGACCGTGTTGGCGAGCGAGGAAGGCATGACGGGCTTGACGAGGATGTGCCCGGCGCCGATGCCGGATACGTCGGAGACCTCGTCTTGTCCGTAGAAGGTGAGCAGCACCAGGCCGGGGCAATGTTCCCGGAATTCTTCGCGCAGGCGGCGCGCGGCCTCGATGCCGTCCATGTCGGGCATTTGCCTGTCCAGGATGACGAGGTGGAAGGGGCTGCCTTCCGCCGCGGACTGGCGGCATGCCTCCAGCGCGGCAAGTCCCGACGAGGCTTCGCGGACTTCCAGCGCCATGCCCCGGAGTATGCCGCTCGCGGCGCGGCGCGCGCTGGCGTTGTCGTCGGCCACCAAGATGCGGCTGCCGGCCAGTTCCGGGTGCGGACAAGTGGCGCGGGGCGTCTGCGCGCCGCGCGTCAACCGGGCGGTGAACCAGAACGTGGAGCCTTGCCCGAGTTCGGATTCGACGCCGACCTCGCCCCCCATGAGTTTGGCCAGTTGCTTGGAGATCACCAGCCCCAGGCCGGTGCCGCCGTACTGGCGGGTGGTCGACATGTCGGCCTGCGAGAAACTCTGGAAAAGCCGGTTCTTCGCCGCGTCGTCCAGGCCGATGCCGGTGTCGCGCACGGCGAAATGGAGCAGCACGCCGTCACTGTCGTCCGCGCGGACCGCGATGCGAATGCCGATTTCGCCCTGCCTGGTGAACTTGACCGCGTTGTTGGCGTAATTGACCAGCACTTGCCCAAGGCGCAGGGGATCGCCCACGAGGTCGAAAGGCACGTCCGGCGCGGTCTCGAAAACAAGCTCCAGCCCTTTGGCGGCGGCTTTCGCGGCGATCAGCCCCTTGATCGTTTCCAGCACGCTTTCCAGATCAAATTTCACGTGCTCCACGCCCAGCTTGCCCGCTTCGATCTTGGAGAAATCGAGGATGTCGTTGATGATGTCCAGGAGGTGCTGGCCCGACAGCAGTATCTTGACCAGATAATCCCTTTGCCTGGCGTTGGGCCGCGTTTGCAGGGCCAGCCGGGTCATGCCGAGAATGGTGTTCATGGGCGTGCGGATTTCATGGCTCATGTTGGCGATGAAATCCTCTTTCACGCGGGTGGCGCGTTCGGCGGTGTCCCTGGCGTTTTCCAGGTTTTCCCGCATCTCTTTCATGGAAGTCACATCCACGGTAATGCCGATCACGCCGCCGGGATTGCCGTCCGAGAGCTTGAAGCTCGTAATCAGGCAAAGCAGCCGCCGCACCGAGCCATCCGCATAACGGACATCCGTTTCCCTGCGCACCGTCGTTTCCAGCCCGGACAGGATGCGCCTGTCCTCTTCATGGCGCATTTCCCGTTCCCTTGCCGGGAGATGCTGGATTTCCAGTACCGTTTTGCCCGCCAGTTCGGTGCGCCGCACGCCGAACGCCTGCTCATACGCGCGATTGCACGATATATAGCGATTGTCCGTGCCCTTGACGAAGATGGGATTGGCCAGCGCGTCGAACAATGCTTCCTGAAAAAGAAGCTGGTTCGCCAATTGTTGCCTGACGCGCTGTTCCTCGGTCACATCGAGCCAGTATCCATGCCAGCAATGGCCGCCATTTTCCATGGGCGAACGGCGGGCGCGCGCTTCCACCCAGCGCGTCCCTTTTTCGGGCAGGTCGATGCGTTCGATAATGGCGTTTTCGTTTTCTTCGCCATCTTCCGGTTCCTGCAACAATTGGCGCGCCTTGCCTTCGTCTTCCGGCAAGATATGTGTCCAGCGCAATTCAGGATTGGCCTGGATGTCCTGTCTGGAAAAGCCGAGAACATCCCGCACGTTGTCGCTGATGAAAGTGAATTTTCCTTCGCCGCCGCCCGCCGGGCGCTCGAAACGGAAAATGGCGCAAGGCAGGGAGGCGGCGATTTCCGCGAGCGCGCGCGACGAACGCTGCGCTTCATTGCTGATCTGTTCGAGCGTCGTCGTGCGCTCGTGGATTTTCTGCTCCAGCAGCGCGTTGATGCCCCGCAAGTTCTGATAGGCGGACAGCAGCTCGCGGCGCATGGCTTCCTGAGCGGCGGCCACCTTGTTGACTTCTTCCCACGAGGGCGGGATTTCGATGGGCTCCTGCAACTCCAGGCGCGCCAGGCGTTCGCTTTCACGGATGAGTTGGCGCAGGGGCGCGGCGAAATGTTTCTTGCCGAGCCAGGCGGCGAGGGCCAGCGCCAGGAGCAGCGCCACGACGATCAGCGCCGCGACGAGGAACAGGTAACTCCGGGTCGTCTCGGGCATGAAATCGCGCCATGGCACGAAAATGCCCAACCACTGCGGCTGCGCCGTTCCGATACTGATCGGATTGAAATATCCCAGCCAGCGCGCGCCATCCACCTGATAATTCACCACGCCGGGACGAAGAGCGCCCTGGCGTTGCCATTGCTGGAACCCTTGCATGACCGCCGGATCGGAAAGCGCCTCGATCTGCTTCATGCTCCATATCGGCGTGCCGTCGGGCAGGTTCGCCTGATCCGCCACCTGCTGGCCGGGCCTGAACAACAGGGCGGCCTTGCCGTTCTTGCCCACCGTCACGCGGGAAACCGCCAGAAGGAGATCCCGCAGCCGCACATCCAGGGCCATGACGTAATTCCCGCTGGCCATGCGCAAATGTTTGGCCACCGTGATGCCCGGCTCGTTTTTCGTGTAGATCACCCGATCCATATAGAACATGTAAGGATCGGTCCAATAGGTCGGCATCGCCTGCGTCTGCGCGATCGCGCCCTTGAACCATGGGCGGGTGCGGGCATCGAAATCCTGCTCGCGCGCTTCCACTTTTTCGGGAACATTGCCCTTGCCCCATTGCAACCAGTAAGCCATCCGGCCCCAGGCGGCGGGATCGCTCACGCGATTGACCCAGCCCCCGTTCACATCGCGCCCGAGCAGGAATTCCCGGCCCGACTCATGCACGAAAAGAATCGCGCCGATTTCAGGCGTGTTTTCGAGAAGCGGCCTGAACACCTGGTTGAGGCGCACGAGGTCGTTATGCGTCAGCGCGTCGTCTTCCACATAGCGCGCCCCGGTTTCCAGCACGGTTTTCACCTTGCCCAGGAGAAATTGGACACGGTATTGCAAGCGCGTATTCTCGTTTTCTATCCTGACGTGTGAAATGTCACGCACGGCCGGGCCGATGACAAGCCCGTAGGAGCTGATCACGAACGCAACCAATGTTGCCAGGACAACCGCGCACCCCCACAGGACAAGGCTTGTAAGGATGCTGGAGCGATATGAAGTCATCGCCGACTCCTTTGCCCTGCGAAGCAAGGCCACCCGCTGCCGAAACCATTTTGGAATAGCATGGGAAAGGAATTGTAGTCGCTGCTCATGGCTTTCGTGGTGAAAAAGGGCACGCGTCATGAATAAGCGTGGCGGAATACATCACGCGCCTTGCTCTTCCCCGCCGGCATAGGCATCTATACGCTATGTTCCCTCTGCCATTGTTGATACAAAATCGGAATGGCGCGTAGATACCTGTACCCGCAAGCGGGGGAAGGGAAGTGTCCATCGCAAGAATTCGCCATTGCAATGAACCCCACCCTCCCCACCACTGTAAAGCGCCTGCCGTCCCCTCCCCCGCTTGCGGGGGAGGGTGCCCCGTCAGGGGCGGGAGAGGGTTTCCTTCCATACGGAGCGCAGCGACGCTGATTTCTTGGCGGTGGGGAGTGGGGCCCCTTCCTTCCTCCCCCTTTTTATCCAGCGGCGCTGCGCGCCGGATGGTACGAAGCCCTCTCCCGGCCTTCGGCCACCCTCCCCCGCAAGCGGGGGAGGGAAGGTTCTTTGCTATGACGACGCTTTTACCTTTCCTGCGAGGTATGGACCTTTCCTGCGAGGCATGGCCGCCCCCCAACCACAACCGCCAGCCCGCCCTCCCCACTACTGAAAAGCGCCTGCCGTCCCCTCCCCCGCTTGCGGGGGAGGGTGCCCCGTCAGGGGCGGGAGAGGGTTTCCTTCCATACGGAGCGAAGCGACGCTGTTTTCTTGGCGGTGGGGCATGGACAAGCGTC
>JAIRLA010000017.1 GCA_031259795.1 Azoarcus sp. | reverse complement strand
TGACCACGCCATTGTAACCAACCGCCTTGTTCCCGCCCGGATCATGCGGGGCCTCGCCATGGCAAATGCACGCATGCCTTTCCTGGATGACGCCTCGTGCGCGCAATGACGAGTTCTCCCGATGGACTTCCCTCCACCGCGCCTGGGCCATCCTCCTCCGCAAGTTTCTTTGCGGCGGAGAGGCCGGCGTTTCGTTTCTTTTTTTCTTTGGCCGGCAAAGCGCCGCCGCCATGATTTCCGGGCGCGAAAGTCCTGTTTATCCGCCTTTTCCCTCCGCCCCGCGCTTTCCTTCCGGAGAATTCGAGTCCAAGTCCATATACCCGGTTTCCAGTGCGCAATACTTGTTTTCAGGGATGCGGGCCGGAGAAATTATTGTGCGGTTTTCCCGCTTCCTGTCTATGCGCGCCATTGCGAAAAGCCTGCAACATGTGGCGCATGCTTTCGGCGTCTTCTTCAGTGAAACCGCGCTTGAAGTCGGTCAGGATCAGGCGCGAGCGCGAAATCCAGTTGCCTGGCGCATCGTCGAGCGCGCACCAGGCCGCCTCGGCGACATCCGTCGTGTGCTGCCGCAGCCACATCATCGCTTCGTGCTCGCGCAGGCCGTGCAATTCGCTGCTCCTGCGCGGCAGGATGTGCGGCGTCACGCCCTCGACCCGGGGACGGATGTCTTCGGAAAAGCGCACGCGCAGCTTCGGCAGCGAAAAAAGCATCCGCCAGTCCGACGAGATGATGATCCTGGCTTCGTCGAAGTCGCGCAGCACGGCTTCGATCAGCGGCAGGCAATGGAAATCCTCGGCTTCGCCCCAGGGGTGGGTCACGCCATCGAAATCCATGAAAATATAAATCGGGTTGGTCATACTCTCTGTTGTCATGCACTCTATTCGCGCGACCGCCAAATCCGCGATGGCCCGTTTTTGCACCGCACAATAATACCGGAAAACCTTCCAACCGTCGCCAGGAGAAATCCCCAATACCCAACACCGGGCGAAAATCGAAGCCCGCCGCCGTGACAGAACAGTGGAATCGCGCAATCTTACAGGAGTACACTGCATCCCGCTTCCCGATAAACCACCCATGGAGTGACAAATGAGTTCCAACTTCAGCCTGGAAGGCAAGGTTGGCCTGATCACAGGCATTGCCAACGAAAAATCCATATCCACCGGCGTCGCCGAAGCCTGCAAGGAAGCAGGCGCGAAACTGGTCATCACTTACCAGAACGACAAGACGCGCGCTTTCATCGAGCCGGTCATCAACCGCCTTGGCGTCCAGGACGTCTTCCTGCTCGACGTGACCAAGCCCGAAACACTGGAAGCGACGTTCAGCGAAATCAGCGCCCGCCACGGCAAGCTCGATTTTGTCCTCCACAGCATGGCCTTCGCCAAGCGCGACGATCTGCACGGCCGCGTGGTCGATACTTCCGCCGACGGTTTCGCGCTGGCCATGGACATTTCCACCCACTCCTTCGTGCGTCTGATCAAGGCCGCCGAACCCCTGCTCGAAAAAGCCGGCGGCGGTTCGGTGGTGACCATGACCTATCTCGGCGCCGACAAGGTCATTCCCAATTACGGCGTGATGGGGCTGTGCAAGGCCGCGCTCGAAGCCGCGACCCGTTACATGGCCGCCGAACTCGGACCGAAGAACATCCGCGTCAACGCCGTTTCCCCAGGGCCGCTGATGACGCGCGCCGCCTCCGGCATTTCCGGCTTCGACGGCCTGATGGCGGCGGCGGTGGAACGCTCGCCGATGCACAGCCTGGTGACGCCCGAAGACATCGGCGCGCTGACCGCCTTCCTGTTCTCCGACGCCGGACGGCTCATCACCGGCGGCATTCACTTCGTCGACGCCGGCTACAACATCGTGGGCTGACACAGGAGCGTCCGATGGCCTCCACGCTTCCTCCGCCCTCCGTCATCCTGGGCCGGCAACCCGTATTGCTGCCGGACCCGGTACCGTCTCACCCGCTGCTCGACGGCAAGCCGGAGATCGGGCGCGGGGAATATTCCATCGTGCTCGACAAGGGCGACGGCGACCGCGTCTACAAGGTCGTCAGTTCGCCCGCCGATTATTTTCTCTACACCGCCGACGATCGTCCCCGGGGCAAGCATTTCCCCATTATCCATGCCGATCACGGCGTCATTGGCCGCGCCCAGTCGGGCTACCTGTTCCATCTGATCGAAATGGAAAAGCTCTACCCGATCGACGAAGGCTGCGCAACCGCCGACCTCGCCACCCGGCTGATCGAGCTTTACTGGACGGCCTGCCAGAAATGGGGGCGGCTGGGCATGGACATGGGACGCATCGCCCTGCATCATCTCACCGTCGTACCCATCAACGCTGGCGAGAGTATCGACGCCGCGCTCAAGGCGCTGGCGGATTTCGTCGAGGAATATCACGTCCTGCCCGATATCCTCAATACCAACAACCTGATGATGCGCAAGGACGGCACCCTGGTGTTTTCCGACCCTATCTTCATCGCCTGAAAGCGCGCGCACGGTGAGCGAGCGCCACGACGATCACCCGCCCCCGCCGCCCCGGGCGAAAGGATTCGGCATTGCGTGCGACGGCGCGTTCGACGCCGGCGCGTTCGAGCGCGCCATCGCCGACCTGCTCCGCGCCTGCGGCATCGCGCCCGACGACCCGCACACCGCCCACACCGCGCGCCGCGTGCGCGAACTGTGGCAAGAGCGGCTGCTTGGCGGCTATGCCCTCTCTCCCGCCCAGGTACTTGGCGAAGGCTTCGCCGACGAGCGCCGGGACATGGTCATCATTCGCGGCATTGCCGTCGATGGCGTCTGTCCGCACCATCTCCTGCCGTTTCGCGGCCATGCCCACGTCGCCTACGTGCCGGGCGGCGTCCTGCACGGTTTTGGCCGCATCGCGCGTCTCGTGGATGCCCTCGGCCACCGCTTCACCTATCAGGAATGGCTGACGCGCGACGTCGCCGAAGCGCTGCTGCGCCACGGCAAGGCCGCCGGAGCGGCCTGCGTGATCGAGGCGGAGCAGCTCTGCCTGCTCCTGGGCGAAAACCGCCGCGGCGACGAAAGGGTCATCACACAGGCATTTACCGGCTGTTTCGAGCAATCGCCGGAGTTGCGCGGCGAATTCCTGCGCGCCATCGCTTGATCGGGGATCAGACGCAATCAGCGTCGATTCGCTCCGCATGGAAGAAAACCCTCTCCCGCAAGCGGGAGAGGGAACGGCAAGCGGCTGTGATTGAGGGACGGTCATGCCGTGCGGGAAAGGCAAAGCGTTGTCGTTGCGATGGATTCCCCTCCCCCGCTTGGCGGCGAAACGCCGCCCGGAAGAAATCGTCCAGTCAAAACCCCCGCCGCCCCGGCACCCAATCCGTTCCCGCCAGCGGCACCCGTGCCATGGCGGCGGCCTCGACGGTGAGCGCCACGAGGTCATCCGGGTCGAGGTTGTGCAAATGCGATTTGCCGCAGGCGCGGGCCATGGTCTGGGCTTCGAGCACGAGTACGCGCAGGT
>JAIRLA010000016.1 GCA_031259795.1 Azoarcus sp. | reverse complement strand
ACCGGCCTCGGGCATCTTGCCGCCGCGCTCGATGTTCCCGCCCTGTCATTGTTCGGCCCGACCCATCCCGGCTTTACCGGCGCGTGGGGCCGCCGCCAGTTTCGCCTCGCCACGGACTTGCCGTGCGCGCCCTGCCTGCGCAAGACATGTTCCCTCCGTCCGCCCGCCGGCGCCGTCCAGCCGCCCTGTTTCGCGCGCCTGCCGCCGGAGCACGTATGGGAGGTCTTTGATCAGAGGACAGAGGACTGAAGACTGTAATCCACCGGCGCTGCGCGCCGCATATTGACTGTCCTCTGTCTTCAGTCTTCAGTCTTCTGTCCTCTGATAGCGACTTCCGCTGTGAAGATCAGTAAACTGCACCGATTCAGGATTTTCCAGACCCGTCCGATGCAACTTGCGTTTTGCCTCTATAAATATTTCCCGTTCGGCGGCTTGCAGCGCGATTTCCTGCGTATCGCGCTCGCTTGCCAGGCGCGCGGCCATGTCGTCCGCGTGTATACGCTCGAATGGCGGGGCGATGTCCCGAACGGGTTCGAGCTGGTGCGCGCGCCGGTGCGGGCATGGCGGAATCATCGGCGTTATCGCGGGTTCGCCGCGTGGGTGGCGGCCGACCTCGCGCGCCGGCCCGTCGGCCGCGTGATCGGGTTCAACAAGATGCCGGGCCTCGATGTGTATTACGCCGCCGATCCCTGCTACGAGGAAAAAGCCCGTACCTTGCGCAATCCGCTTTACCGGCTGGGGGCGCGCTACCGTCACTTCGCCGCGTGGGAGCGCGCGGTGTTCTCGCCCGCGAGCCATACCGAAATCCTGATGATCTCCAGCGTGCAGCAGGCATTTTTCATGCGCCATTACGGCACGCCGGCGGAACGTTTCCATCTGCTGCCGCCGGGGATCGCGCCCGACCGCCGCGCCCCGCCCGATGCGCCCGCCATCCGCGCGGCATTGCGCGCCGAATTCGGATTGAGCGAGGAAGCCCTGTTGCTGGTGCAGATCGGTTCGGGGTTCAAGACCAAGGGACTCGATCGCAGCCTGCGGGCGCTGGCCGCGCTGCCCGGAGCGCTGCGCGCCCGCGCCCGGCTCATCGCCATCGGCGACGACGATCCGCGTCCTTTCCTGCTCCAGGCGAAGGCGCTCGGCCTCGGCGGACGGGTCGACATCCTGCGGGGACGCGGCGACGTGCCGCGCTTCCTGCTCGGGGCCGACCTGCTCATCCACCCCGCCTACAGCGAAAATACCGGCACCGTGCTGCTCGAAGCCGTGGCCGCCGGGCTGCCGGCGCTGGCCACCGATGTGTGCGGTTACGCGCATTACATCGACGAGGCCGGAGCGGGGCGGCTCATTGCCTCGCCATTTGCGCAGGAAGCGCTCGATGCCGCCCTTGCCGCCATGCTCGCCGACCCCGGCGCGCGCGCGCGCTGGTCGCAAAACGCCCTTGCCTTCGCCGGGCGCGCCGATATCTACAGCATGCCCGAACGCGCCGCCGATTTCATTTTGCGCGCCGCCGCCGACGCGCCGGAGCGCGCCGCATGATCGACGCCGTCGTCCTGCATCCGCCCTTCGATCGCCTGTGGGCCGGACGCGATCCGTTCGAGGCGGCTGAATCCCTGCGAGGACAGGTGTTCCGCGAACTGGACGGACGGCGCACCCTGCGCGCGGAGATCGGCGGACGCGGTTATTTCGTCAAGATCCATCGCGGGATCGGCTGGGGCGAAATCCTCAAGAATCTCGCCAGCCTGCGCCTGCCCGTGCTTGGCGCGCGCAATGAATGGCGCGCCATCGCGCGCCTCGCGGCGCTTGGCGTCGACACGATGCGCGTGGCGGCGCGCGGCGAACGCGGCGCCAATCCGGCGCGGCGGCGCTCCTTCATCATCACCGAGGAATTGACCCCCGTCATCAGCCTGGAAGATTTTTGCCGCGACTGGCCGCACGCGCCGCCCGCGCCGCCGCTCAAGCGCGCGCTCATCGCGCGCGTGGCGGAGATGGCGCGACGCATGCATGGCGGCGGGGTGAATCACCGCGATTTCTATCTGTGCCATTTCTTGCTGCATCTCGCGCCGCCGCCCTCGCCCGCCGCCTTGCGGCTGTCGCTGATCGACCTGCATCGCGCCCAGATCCGCGCCCGCACGCCGAGGCGCTGGCGCGACAAGGATCTGGCCGGGCTGTATTTTTCGGCGTGCGGCATCGGCCTGACCCGCCGCGATCTGCTGCGTTTCATCCGGGTTTATTTCGATGGCCCGTTGCGCGACGTACTGGCGCGCGAAGCGGCGTTGTTGGCTTGGCTCGGGCGTGAAGCGGCGCGGCTGGAGACGCGCTACCGGCGCAAGTTCGCGCCCGCCGCCGCGACGGCGAACGGAGATGGCGAACGGGAAGGGGCGCGATGAACAACTGGCGGCTCATCCCCCCTTACGATTACGGCGAGACCGCGCGCGCTTTCGCCTCGCTCGACGCCGTGTTCGCGCTCACCGGCGAAATCGTTTCCCGCGACCCGCTGAGCGAGGTCATCCGGATCGAGGCGGGCGGGACGCGCTATTACGTCAAGCGTTACCTCCGCGCGGGCAAGAACCCCTTGCGGCGCTGGTTCGGGCGCTCGCGCGTGCGGGCCGAGTGGGAAAACCTGCGCGCCTTCACCCGCTGGGGCCTGCCGTGCGCCACGATCGTCGGGTACGGACTGGAACGGAGCATGTTCACATTCGTGCGCGGCGCGGTGATTACGCAAGAGATCGCCGGCACGGTCGATCTTGCCCGGCTGGCGAGCGAGCGCGACCCGCGCCTGCGTTCGTCCGCGTGGCTGGCGAGGATCGTGCCGCAGGCGGCGCGCATCGCGCGCACCCTCCACGACCATCATTTCGCCCACAACGATCTCAAATGGCGCAATCTGCTGGTCGGCGACGCCTCCATGCTCTACCTGATCGACTGCCCCGGCGGCCGGTACTGGCCGGGACCGTTCCTGCGCTATCGCATCGTCAAAGACCTCGCCTGCCTCGACAAGGTCGCCAAATACCATCTGTCCCGTACCTGGCGGCTGCGCTTTTTCCATGCCTATACCGGACGGGCGCGGCTCACGAAGGCCGACAAGGTCATGATCGGGCGCATCGCGCGCTTTTTCGAAGGCCGGGAATGAGCGCCTCCGTTCCTCCGGAATCTCGCGGCGACCCTCGCCACGGCGCGACGCCACAACCTTCCTCCCCCCCGCCGCCCGTGTTGAGCGCGGGCGATCTCGTCCGCGCCGGCCGCCAGCTCCCCCTGCCGTGCTCGGTACGCCTCGACGGCGGCGACCGCCTCGATCTGCTGCGCCCGTTGCGCGTGCTGCCGGGCAAACGCATCACCGGCGAGGGGCTGTGGGAAGGGCGGCAAGTGCTGGCGAAGCTTTTCATCGCGCCCGGCAGCGCCCGCCACTGGCGGCGCGAACGCGACGGGCTGGCGGCGCTGGCGGCGGCGGGGACGCCGGGCGCGCCCGTGCTGGCCGCGGGCGCGCTCGCGGACGGCGGGCATTATCTGCTCACCGGTTTTTTCCCCGGCGCGGTCAGCCTCGCCGGGGCGCTGGAGACGCGGGGCATCGCCGCCGGGCGCGGCCTGCTGGAGACGGCCTGCGCGCACATCGGCCTGATGCATGCCCATGGCGTCGTCCATGACGATCCGCACCCCGACAATTTCCTCATCCACGCGGGCGAGCTTCACGTCGTCGATGGCGGCGCCGTGCGGCGGCGCGCCGCGCCATTGCCCGGAAGCGAAGCCGACGCCAGCCTGGCGCGCTTCCTGGCCCAATTGCCGCCCGGAGCGGAAGAGGCGCTCGCCGGGGACCTGATCGCGGCCTATCGCGGCGCCAATCCACATCACGCGCCGGAGCTTGCCGCGCTCCGCCCCCTGATCGAACGCCATCGCCACAGGCGGCTCGACGATTACCTGAGCAAGACCGTGCGCCCATGCACCCTGTTCGACGTGCGGCGCACGACGCGCCGTTTTTCCGCCGTGGCGCGGGCCGACGCCGCGCCGCTCGCGCCGCTGCTGGCCGATCCGGACGGGGTCATGGCGTCCGGCGCGCCGCTCAAGAGCGGCAATACCGCCACCGTCGCCCGGATCGAGATCGAAGGGCGGATATTGGCCGTCAAGCGCTACAACCTCAAGGACATGGCGCACGCGCTGTCGCGCGCCTGGCGGCCCAGCCGGGCTTGGCATGCGTGGCGCGAAAGCCACCGCCTGCTTTTTCTCGGCATCGACACCCCGGCGCCGCGCGCACTGATCGAAGAGCGCCTCGGCCCCCTGCGCCGCCGCGCCTGGCTGGCCACGGACTACTGCGCCGGACGCAATCTGGCCGAACACCTCGCGCCATATACCGACGCCGCCGCGCCGCCGCCCGCGGAAAGTGAAGCCCTGCTGCGGCTTTTCGGCACGCTCCACGCCCACCGCATCAGCCATGGCGATCTCAAGGCAAGCAATCTGCTCTGGGACGACGAACGGCGCGGCGTCATCGTCATCGACCTCGACGCCATGACACAACACGACAACCCCGCCGCGCATGCCCGCGCCTGGCGGCGCGACCGCGCCCGCCTGCTCGCCAACTGGCCGGAAGAAAGCGGTCTGCGCCGCTGGCTGGACGGGCATTTGCCGAAGGGATGAAGCGTTTTTCCCGAAAAGTGCGGGGAAGAAAGAATTCTCCCTCCTTTCCCCGCAGTAGAATCCAGCGGCGCTGCGCGCCGCTGTTCTCATCGCCAGCTATTCCCGCCCGAGACGGAAAACGTCTTTCCATGACGTGTTTTCCGTCCGGACTCGCCGCGCCTTTGTGCAGTGGGAAAATGTGGCATAATCGATATTCTGCCCGACGGGGTAGCGATACTTGCGGGTTGCGATTGGCCTGGATATTCGTTCGTAAGTAAAAATTCTTTGTGAAATTTGGCACTCAGGCGTTAGTGGAAAGGTGTAATGACCATGATCAAGATGTTCTCGACAGTGTTACGTGCGTGGATTTCGCGGGCGATGGCGGCGGCGCTGGTCGCCGCGACGGCGGTCGGATGCTCTTCCTTGCCGCCCGCGCCGGCCTTGGCGTCGGATTCCGACTACAACTATGTGATCGGCCCGGGAGATATCGTCAATATTGTCGTGTGGCGCAATCCGGAACTGACGATGTCGGTGCCCGTGCGTCCCGACGGCAAGATTTCCACGCCATTGGTCGAGGACTTGCACGCCTTGGGCAAGGATGCGACCACGCTGGCGCGCGATATCGAAAGGGAATTGTCCAGGTTCATCCGCGAGCCCGTGGTCACGGTGATCGTGACCCAGTTCATCGGCCCCTATAGCGAACAGATTCGCGTGATCGGCGAGGCGGCGCGGCCCCAGACCCTGGCGTACAAGCAGAAGATGACCTTGCTCGACGTGATGATCGAGGTCGGGGGGATCACCGATTTTGCCGATGGCAACGGGGCTTCCATCCTGCGCACCCGGGAAGGCAACAAGCAGTACAGCGTGCGCCTGAAGGATCTGGTCAAGGATGGCGACGTGTCCGCCAACGTCGAGATGCGCCCGGGCGACGTGCTCATCATTCCGCAGAGCTGGTTCTGATCCTGCCGTCTTTTTTCGTTTTCCGGCCCCGCTTCCCGGGATGACGGAGGCAGGGGCGGACGTGATCGGGAGCAAGGGATGGAAGAACTGCTGAGACAGGTTCATGGTTACCTGCGCGGCATGTGGCGTTTCCGCTGGTGGGGCCTGGCCCTTACCTGGGTTGCCGGAATCGCCGGTTGCTTCATGGTGTACATCATGCCTGACAAATACGAGTCCTCGGCGCGGGTGTATGTCGATACCCAGTCCCTGCTGTTGCGCGTGGTGCGGGAGCAGGGCGTGATGCCCAATGTCGACCAGCAGGTGCTCATACTCGGGAAAACCCTTATCAGCCGCCCCAACATGGAAAAGCTGATCAATATGGCCGATCTCGATTTCCTGGTCGATACCCCGGCGCAACGCGAAGCCCTGGTGACGCATCTCGTCGACAAGATCCAGGTGCGCAGCAGCGGGCGGGACAATCTGTATTCCATGTCGTATGCCGACAGTAAACCCGAGCGCGCGAAGCGGGTCGTGGATTCGCTGGTGTCGCTGTTCGTGGAAAAGGGCATGGTCGAGAATCGTGATGGCGCGGAGACGACCTTGCGCTATCTCAATGAGCAGATCCGGGTCTACGAGCAGAAACTCGCCGAGTCCGAAGACCGGCGCAAACGCTTCCGGCTGGACAACATCGACGCGGTGGCCGACGAGGGCGCGGGCGGCCTGATCGTGAAAATCGCTTCGATAAACAGCCAGGTTACCGAGGCGCGCCTTGCCCTGAACGAGGCCAAACAAGAGCGCGACGCGCTCTACAAGCAGGCCAAGATGGGCGACGACGGAGTATGGGTGCCCGAGTTCGATGGGCGTATCGACAACGTCAAGCGTGCACTCGACGAATTGAGGCTGCGCTATACCGATAACCATCCGGAAGTGCGCGAAGCGCAACGCATGCTCGAAGAGCTTCAGAAGCAACGGCAGGGCTGGATCGACGAAGGCAGGACATCCGACCCCGGCGCCGCCAATCCGGCGGTGATCCAGTTGCGCATGGAACTGGGCAAGGCCGATGCCAAGGTGGCGGCGGCCCAGGCCAAGTTGCAGGATTTCGAGGCGCGGCTGAACGCGGCGCGGGACTCGGCCCGGCGGCAGACGGAAGTCGAGACACAGTTGCAGCAACTCGACCGCGATTACGACATCAACAAGAAACAATACGGGAGCTTCGTGCAAAAACGCGAAGAAGTGCTCGCGGGACGGGGAAACGGTCTGTCGGAAGTCATCGATTTCCGCGTGGTCGATCCCGCGAACATGCCCCAGGCGCCTTCCGCGCCCAACCGCCTGATGCTGATGCCGCTGGTGGGCCTGCTGGCGCTGGCGGCGGGCGCGGCGCTGACTTTTCTCATCAGCCAACTCAAGCCGTCGTTCATCGATGCGCACACATTGCGCGACGTGCTGGGCCTGCCCGTGCTTGGCATAGTGTCGATGCTGGTGACGCCCGAGCGCAAGCGCAAGCGTGTCCAGGGGCTGTTTACCTTTGGCTGCGGGGTGGCGGGTTTCGTGGTGTCCATCGGTCTGGCGACCGTGGCATTGACAATATTGCAAGGCTGAAACGGGAGCCGGACAGGCGATGAGCCTCATTGAAAAAGCTGCGGCGCGCCTCGATGCCCTCAAGCGGGCGGCGGGGGAGTTCGTCGATCAGCCGGAAACCGGCGGGGCGCGTTCCGTGCAGGTCGCGCCGTCCATGCCGTCGCCGCGCGGAGCGGAGCCGCCGGCGCGAAGGGAAGCCGCCGCCGCCGCCGCCGCGCCGCCCAGGACTGAAAACCCGATCTCGCGCATGGTCGCCATCGACATGAAGCGCCTCGTCGCGCGCGGCATGGTGACGCCCGATTTGCCGCGTTCGCGGATCGCCGAAGAGTTCCGCCTGATCAAACGTCCGCTCCTGAAAAACGCGACCGCCACCGGCGCTTCGGCGATCGAAAACGGCAGTCTCATCATGGTGACGAGCGCCCTGCCGGGCGAAGGCAAGTCGTTTACCGCGATCAACCTGTCCATCAGCATGGCCATGGAACTCGATTACCGGATATTGCTGGTCGACGCCGACGTGGCGCGATCGTCGGTGCTGAGCCGCCTCGGCGTGCGTCCCCAGCGCGGCTTGCTGGATGTCCTTGGCGGCGAGGTCGAGGATCTCAGCGAAGTGTTGCTGCGCACCAATATCGACAAACTGACCTTGCTGCCGGCGGGCATGCCTCACGCCCGCGCCACCGAAATGCTGGCCTCCGACGCCATGGCGCGCCTGCTCGAACAGGTCGTCCGCCGCTATCCTGACCGGATCGTCATATTCGACTCCCCGCCGCTCCTGGTGACGACCGAATCTCGTGTACTGGCGACCCACATGGGACAAGTCATTATCGTGATCGAGGCCGAGAAAACGACGCACGGCACAGTGAAGAACGCGCTGGCGACGATCGAATCTTGTCCTGTCAAATTGTTGGTGTTGAATAAGTCCCGTGGAGAAGGAAGGGGCTCTTATGGATATGGATATAAATATGGCTATGGTTATGGTACTGGCAACAGCAAGAGCCGCCATGGCAGCAGGGGCAAGAGCGGGTCGAAAGGGAGCAAGAATGCGCGTTAGCACCGGGGGACGCAAGATCTGCCTGTTGCTCGCGCTGCCCGCGGCCTTGAGCGGGGCGAACGCCGGCGCCCAGCAACTGGGCCAGGTTCTGTCCGAAAAGGAACTCCCCCAGATGGAAAGCGCGGCGGCGGGCAAAAACTCGCGGCAGATCGTCCCCCGGCTCGACACCCGCCTGACCTGGAGCGACAACGCCGGCGCGGCCCATGAGAAGAACGCGGACTGGATACTCGAAGTCTCGCCGGGCATCCGCTACACCGATGATCGCGGGCGTTTGACGGGGATTTTCGATGCCAGGTGGCGCAATGTCGGCTATGCCCGCAGTGACGGGTTGAACCAGTCCTTTGTCACGTTGCAGAGCGCGAATACGCTCGAAGCGGTGCAAGACATGCTCTTCATCGACCTCGATTCCAATATCAGCCGCAACAATCGCTCTCCGTTTTATGGCCGTATCAGTGATGACCGTCTGAACGTCGCCAAGGAAGACGAAGTGCGCACCTGGGCGCTGGGGCCGAGGTTGCAATTCCGCCTCGGCGACGCGGCGCAGGGGGCGCTTCGCTACCGTTCGAGCTGGCTCGACGGCAACATGCTGAAATTCGGCGGGCAACGCGAGCAGTTGTGGTCGGGGCAGATCGGCAATCCGCACGCGTTCCGTTACATGGGCTGGAACGTGGAGTACAGCCGCTCCGCCACCGAGTACGACTCGACGGATCAGGAAGTCCGCCGCCAATTGGGACGGGCGACGATCTTCATCAACGTGGCGTCGGAGTTGCGCCTGCGCTTCACCGGCGGGCGCGAATCCAATGATTACGGCTTTGGCGACGAGGAAGACAAAAACATCTGGGGCGGCGGCTTCGACTGGCAGCCGACGCCGCGCACGACGGTGTCGTTGTTGTCCGAGAGGCGCGCTTTCGGCAACGGCTACAGTTTCAATCTCGGCCACCGCGCCCGGCGCACGCTGTGGGAAATCAGCGGCAGCCGCGGCATTTCGTCGTCGATGGATTCGCTGGGCGGGAGTCTTTACCAGGATCCGCAGTTCCTGGCCTGGTTCAACAATCCCAACCTGATCGCCATGTATCCCGATCCCGTCCAGCGCGAGGCCCTCGTGCGCGGCCTGCTGCATTATCCATCGGGGGATTTCATCACCAACGCCTATTACCGGGACGAAACCTGGCGCGCCGGAGTGACATACACGGGCGTGCGCAATACCATCACCTTGTCGGCGCAGCACTCCAAGCGCAAGCGCATCTCGCTGGGCAGCCTGTCGGCGTTCGACAGCTTCGCCCTGGCCAACGACCTGGAGATGATTTCGGGCACGCTGTCGCTCACGCGCCGCCTCTCCTCCCTGTCCTCGCTCAACGCCATGGTGACGCACTGGCGCACCAGGGGAGAAGGCATGAGCAGCGGCCTCGATACCCGGCGCACCTCGGCTTCCCTGGGCCTGAACACGCGGCTGGGCTTGCAGACCCAGGCGGGCCTGACCTACAACCACCAGCGCTCCGATACGGACGTGACGGATGGCGACTACACCGAGAACTCGGTTTCCGCCAACCTCGGCATGACGTTTTAAGCACATTCGTGATTTACGGATCTTTTTTCGGCTTCACCGGCAAGCCCTTCCAGCTCAACCCCGATCCCTCGTTCCTGTTCGGCAGCCGGGGGCATCGGCGGGCGCTGGCCTATCTCGAATACGGCCTGCACCAGGGCGAAGGCTTCATCGTCATCACCGGCGAAGTCGGCGCGGGAAAGACCACGCTCGTCCGCAGCCTGCTCGAACGCCTCAACCCGGACAAGGTCGTGGCGGCGAATCTCGTCAGCACCCAGCTCGACGCGGGCGATGTCCTGCGGCTGGTGTCCACCGCCTTCGGCATTCCGTGCAAGGGGCTGGACAAGGCCGGGCTGCTGCTGGCGATCGAGACTTTCCTGGTGCGGGTCACGGCCGAGGGCAAGCGGGCGCTGCTGGTGGTCGACGAGGCCCAGAATCTCGCGCCCGCCGCGCTCGAAGAACTGCGCATGTTGTCCAACTTCCAGCTCGAAGATCATGCCTTGCTGCAAAGTTTCCTCGTCGGCCAGCCGGAATTCCGCGACATCATGCAAAGCAACCGGATGCAGCAGTTGCGCCAAAGAGTGATCGCTTCCTATCATCTCGGCCCGCTCGATGCCGGGGAGACCGAGGCTTATGTGTTGCATCGCCTGCGCCGGGTGGGCTGGAAGAACGATCCGGACTTCGGTCCCGGGGTATTCGCCCTGATCCACGCCCATAGCGAAGGCATTCCCCGGCGGATCAATGCGCTGTGCGACCGTCTGCTGCTGGCCGCCGGTCTTGCCAAGCGCCACGACATTGGCGAAGAGGATGCCAGGGCCGTGATCGCTGAATTGCAGGAAGAATTCGCCATGCGGACGCCGCGGGGCGCGGGTTTGATCGACGCCGCCAGCGGCAGTGTCGATGTGCAGGGCAGCGATCTGCTCAAAACGGTCAAACTGGTCGCCAGCGTCGAGAATCGCAAGCTGGAAAGCCGCATCGCCCGCGTCGAGCAATCCCTCGGCGCCGCGGTCAATGTCCTCAATCAGCTATTGCAGGCGGTGCGGCGCGAAACGCCTTCTGGAAAACAATCGTAAGACCGCCGCAATGAAAGAACACACTACTTCTTCTGCCGATGCGCCAATCATCTGCGTCGTAGGCGCCCGCCCCAATTACATGAAAGTGGCGCCGATCATGCGCGCTTTTGCCGAATTGCGGCCCGCCTTGCGCACACTGCTGGTGCATACCGGCCAGCATTACGATCCGCTGATGAAAGATCGCCTGTTCCTCGATCTCGAACTGCCCGAGCCGGATGTCAATCTCGCCGTCGGTTCGGGATCGCACGCCGTGCAGACCGCCGAGGTCATGCGCCGCTTCGAGCCGGTGCTCGAAGAGCATGGCGCCAAGGCGGTGCTGGTGGCGGGCGATGTCAATTCCACCCTGGCCTGCGCCCTGGTGGCGGCCAAGCGCCATGTTCCGGTGGTTCATGTCGAAGCCGGCTTGCGCAGCTACGACCGCCGCATGCCGGAAGAAATCAACCGCGTGCTCACCGACCAGATCGCCGACGTGCTCTACACCACCGAGCGCGGCGCGCGCGACAACCTGCTGCGCGAGGGCATTGCCCCCGAACGCATCGAATTCGTCGGCAATGTCATGATCGACAGCCTGCGCGCGAATCTCGTCAAGGCGACGCCGCCCGCGCAATCGCTCGCCGCCGCCGGATTCGATGCGGGCCGGATCGCCGGCGGCCATGGCCTCGTCACCTTGCACCGGCCTTCCAATGTCGACCGGCCCGAAATCCTGGGGCCGATCATCGACGCCCTGCGCCGGATCGGCGAACGCCTGCCGCTGGTGATCGCGCTGCATCCGCGCACCCGCGCCAACCTCGAGCGCTTCGGCATGCTCGATCGCATCGGCGCGCCCGGCTTCCTGATCCTGCCGCCGCAAGGCTATCTCGAAATGCTCGGCCTGATGGCGGGGGCGCGCATGGTGTTGACCGACTCCGGCGGCATCCAGGAAGAGACCACGGCGCTGGGCGTGCCCTGCCTGACCCTGCGCGAAAACACCGAAAGGCCGATCACCATCGAACAGGGCACCAATACCCTCGTCGGCATCGACCCCGAAGCCATTGTCGCGGCGGCGCTGGCGGCGCTCGATGGCGGCGGCAAGGCGGGGCGGGAACCGGAATACTGGGATGGCCGGGCCGCCCGGCGCATCGCCGCGCATCTGGCCGCGTGGCTGGCGGCGCGGCGCGAAGGGACGTCCGGGATATGAGCGCCCCCGCCACGAGCGTCCGCAACGCGCTCACGGTCGATGTCGAGGATTATTTCCAGGTTGCGGCGCTGGCGGAGTGTTTCCCGCGCGAGCGCTGGACTTCCACGCCCTGCCGGGTCGAACGCAACATCGACCGCATTCTCGACCTGTTCGCCGGGCGCGGCGTGGTCGCCACCTTTTTCGTGCTGGGCTGGCTCGCCACGCGCTATCCGCAGATGGTGCGCCGGATCGTCGACGGCGGCCACGAACTGGCCAGCCATGGCTATGGTCACGAACGCGCCGGTTCGATGACCCCGGCGGCGTTCCACACCGACATCGCGCGGGCGAAGGCGCTGCTCGAAGATCTCTCCGGCGCGCCCATCCTGGGCTATCGCGCGCCGAATTTTTCCATCGGCCCGGGCAATCCGTGGGCGCACGAAGTCATCGCCGCGGCGGGCTACCGCTACAGCTCATCGGTCTATCCCGTCAGGCACGATCACTACGGCATGCCGGACGCGCCGCGCTTCCCGTGGCGGCTGCCCTCGGGCCTGACCGAAATCCCGCCCGCCACCGTGCGCTGGCTCGGGCGCAACTGGCCCGCCGGCGGCGGCGGCTATTTCCGCCTGCTGCCCTATGCGATGTCGCGCTGGCAGATCGTCCGCCTCAATCGCGGCGAAGGGCGCGCGGCGGTTTTCTATTTCCACCCCTGGGAGATCGACCCGGAGCAACCCAGGGTGGCGAAAGCCGCGTTCAAGGCCCGTTTCCGCCACTACGTCAACCTGTCGCGCACCGAAGGCCGCCTGCGCCGGCTGCTGGCCGACTTTCACTGGGGGCGGATGGACGACGTGTTCCGGGACGCCTTGTGATGCCTGGCGCCGCGCTCGCCGTGCGCACGCTCTGCGCCGCGGAGACGCCGCGCTGGGATGCTTTCGTGCGCTCGACGCCGCAGGCGACGTTTTTCCATCTTTCCGCCTGGCAGCGCATCATCGGCGAAGTTTTCGGCCACCGCACCTTCTTCCTCTATGTCGAACGCGGCGGCGAGATCATTGCCGTGCTGCCGCTGGCCGAAGTGAAAAGCCTGCTGTTCGGCCACGCGCTCGTCTCGCTGCCCTTCTGCGTCTATGGCGGCGTCGCCGCGGCGAACGACGCGGGCGAGGACGCGGTTGCCGCGCTCGAAGCCGAAGCCGACGCGCTGGCGCGCAAGCTGGGCGTGCGCCATCTCGAATATCGCAATCTCGCGCCGCGCCACGAGGGCTGGCCCCGGCAGGATATTTACGTCACCTTTCGCAAGGAAATCCTGCCCGAGGCCGAAGCCGATATGCTCGCCATTCCGCGCAAACAGCGGGCGATGGTGCGCAAGGGCATCAAGAATGGCCTCGTCGCCCATCTCGACCATGATGTGGAGCGGTTTTTCGCGGTCTATGCCGACAATGTCCTGCGCCATGGCACCCCGGCGCTGCCGAAACGGTATTTCGCGCGCCTGCGCGCCGAATTCGGCAACGATTGCGAAATTCTCACCGTGACCGACGCGGCGGGGCAAATATTGTCGAGCGTGCTCGCGTTTTATTTCCGCGACGAAGTGCTGCCGTACTACGCGGGCGATTATCCGCGCGCGCGCGCGCTCGCCGCCAACGATTTCAAATACTGGGAACTGATGTGCCGCGCCCGCATGCGCGGCTGCGCCCTGTTCGATTACGGGCGCAGCAAGATCGGCAGCGGCCCTTGGCATTTCAAGAAGAACTGGGGATTTGAACCCCGGCCCCTGTCCTATGAATATCGTTTGTATAAACGCGGCGATATACCGCGGAACAATCCGATGAATCCGAAATACCGCCTGTTCATTGCCGCCTGGAAACGTCTGCCGCCTGGATTGGCCAATACCCTGGGCCCATTCATCGTGCGCGGCCTGGGGTAAAGCAAAGTGGCAAATGCGCGTCCTCCCCTGCTTTATCTGACGCACCGCATTCCATACCCGCCCAACAAGGGCGACAAGGTGCGCTCATTCAATATCCTGCGCTGGCTCGCCCGCGAGCGCCGCGTGTTTCTCGGCACTTTCGTCGACCAGCCCGGCGACATCCGCCACGTCGGGATTTTGCGCGAATGGTGCGAGGATGTCCGGGCGATCAGGATCATGCCGCGCGCGCGACGGCTGGCGAGTCTGCGCGGATTCGCCGCCGGCGAGGCGTTGAGCCTGCCGTATTACCGCGATTGCGCCCTGTCGCGCTGGATACGGGCAACCGTGGCCCGCGAGCGGATCGTCGACGCGGTCGTTTTTTCCGGGCCGATGGCGCAATACCTCGATACGCCGGGCCTGACGCGGCGGGTGGTCGACTTTTGCGACGTGGACTCGGCCAAGTGGGCGCAATACGCCGGAGACCACCGCTGGCCGTTGTCGTGGCTCTACCGCCGCGAGAGCGAGCGCCTGTCCGCCTTCGAGCGCGGCGCGGCAGCGGCAAGCGACGCCAGCCTGTTCGCCACGGCCGCCGAAGCGGAATTCTTCATGCGCGGCGCGCCCGGACTGGCGGCGCGGGTCCGGGTCATGCAAAACGGCGTCGACGCCGGATTTTTCTCCCCGGAGCACGACCTGCCCAACCCCTATCCGCCCGGCGGCCCGGTGCTGGTATTTACCGGGGCGATGGACTATTGGCCCAATATCGACGCGGTATGCTGGTTCGTGGGCGAAATCCTGCCGCTCATCCGCCGCCGCCATCCGCGGACGCGTTTCTGGATCGTGGGCATGAGTCCGGCGCCGGCGGTGCGGGCATTGGCGGGCGACAGCGTCGTGGTGACCGGAGGCGTGCCGGACGTGCGGCCCTATATCGCCCATGCCGACGTCGTCGAAGCGCCGCTCAGGATTGCGCGCGGCGTCCAGAACAAGGTGCTCGAAGCCATGGCGATGGCGCGTCCGGTCGTCATGGCCGCCGCCACGGCGGCCGGGCTGGCGGTGAGCGCGGGGCGGGAATGCCGGATCGCCGCCAACGCACAGGAATTCGCCGCCGCCACGCTCGGACTGCTGGAAGACGCCGCCAGAAGCGAAACCATGGGGCGTCTGGCGCGCGAAACCGTGCTCGAACGCCATAGCTGGCCAGCGCACCTGGCGGTGCTCGACCGGCTGCTGGACGGGGATCAGGGATCAGGGATCGGATTTGATTAGCGTCGCTTCGCGCCGGATGGAAGGAACTGGATTGCCACGTCGATGCGCTCCTCGCAATGACGAGGGGGGAGGATTGTCGCGGCGACAAACGCCTTGCGGTGACGGTGTTTTGCCTTTCTTGCACGGTATGACCTCCCCTCAATCACAGTCGCTTGCCG
>JAIRLA010000250.1 GCA_031259795.1 Azoarcus sp. | reverse complement strand
CACCTCGTCATTGCGAGAGCCCCCCACCTCGTCATTGCGAGAGACCCCCCACCTCGTCATTGCGAGGAGCGAAGCGACGCGGCAATCCAGTTCGTTCCATGCGGAGCGAATCGATGCTGTTTTCTTTGCAGTGGAGAGTGGGCAAGCATTCCCTGCCTGCCTCCCCCTTTTTATTCAGCGTCGCTTCGCTCCGTATGGAACGAAACCCTCTCCCGGCCTTCGGCCACCCTCCCCCGCAAGCGGGGGAGGGGAGTGTTCATCGGAAGAATGCGCCATTGCAAAAACCTCCCCCACCTCGTCATTGCGAGGAACGAATCGACGTGGCAATCCAGTTCGTTCCTCGCAGAGCGAATCGACACTGATGTTTCACCGCAGTGGGAAAAGGACAGGCGTTCCATTTTCTCCCGCCCTCTTTTTTAGTCAGCGGCGCTCTCGCGCCGGATGGAACGCACTGGATTGCCACGGGCCTGCGGCCCTCGCAATGACGAGGGGGGAGGCTTTCGCAACGACGAGGAGGGGGGGGAAGGCTTTCGCGGCGACAGGGCGGGGAAGGCTTTCGCAATGATGATGAGGGGGCCGCCTGTGTCGAGGCGGGGGCGCCTGTGTGTTTGTCCGCTGCGAAGAGCCTGGCGCCGGGAAGGGCGCGGCGACAGTGATAGACTTGCGCCATCTCTTGTTCCCGGTTGCGGTGGCGGGTTTTGGCGTGCTTAAACTGGTCGTGCTCTTCCTTGTTGTTTTGCTGCTCATCGGCTTCGGGATACTGGGCATCATCTTGCGCGGGCTGTTCGGCTTTTTTTACTGGTTGCGCGGCGGGGGAGGCGGCGGGAACAGGGAGGGCGGCGGCCGGGAACGGCGGGAGGAACGCGCTTCCCGTTTCGGCGGGCGCTCCCGGCGGGCGAACGGGGACGAGGCCGAGCGCATGCGGGCCTGCGCTTTTTGCGGCGTGCATGTTCCCGAAAGCGAGGGCGTGCGCGCGGCGGGGGCGTTCTTTTGCTGCGACGAGCATCGCCGCGCGCATGGAGAAGCGGGCGGCAAATGAGCACGGCGCCGGCGGGGGCGGGCAGCGATCTGGCGCGGCAGCGCGCGCTCCGCTATCTCAATCTGTTCCGGCTCGTCATCGCCGGGTTTTTCCTCGTCGCCGGTTCCAAGGCGGGGCTGGGCCACGAGGGGCCGGGACTGTTCTGGGGCGCGGCGGCGGCGTATGTTTCCGTTGTCTTGCTCCTCGGTTTTCCGGACGCGGCGCAGCGCATCGGTTTCAATCGCCTGATGATGATCCAGGGGATCGTCGATGTGGCGCTCCTGAGCGCCGTCATGTGGGCGAGCGGGGGGTTCCGCAGCGGTATTCCGGTGATGATGATGATCGTGCTCGCCGGCTCCGGTCTGGTGGCCGAAGGACGCAGCGTTCTCTTCATGGCGGCGCTGGCCACGCTGGCCTTGCTGGGCGAGAACGCCTGGCGCGATTTCGCCGGCAAGGGCGAGGCGGCGGGCGATTTTTTCCAGGTGGGCGTCACGTGCGCTTCCTTTTTCGGCATCGCCATCGTGGCGCGGCTGCTGGCGCATCGCGCGCGCATCAACGCCAGTCTCGCCGCCGCGCGCGGCGAGGCGCTGGCCCAGCAGGAGGCGATCAACGCCCACATCATCCGCGACATGCGCGACGGCATCATCGTGCTCGATGCGGATGGCGTCGTGCGGCAGGCCAATCCGTCGGCGTATACGCTGCTGGGGCAGGCCAGCATCGAGGGGCGTCCGATCATGGCCGTCGATCAGACGCTCGCCGAGTTCTGCCGCGCGGGCGCGGACGAGGTGGGACAGCTGATGCAGTTGGGGCAGGCCAGGCGGCTGTTGCGCTGCCGGGTGGTGGCCGGGGCCGGCGGGGCTGAGCGGGGCATGCTGATTTACCTGACCGATCTGGAGGATATCCAGCGCCGCATGCAGCAGCTCAAGCTTGTTTCGCTCGGGCGGCTGACCGCCAGCATGGCGCACGAGATTCGCAATCCGCTTTCGGCGGTGACGCAGGCCGCCGAATTGTTGTGCGAAGAAAAGCGCAGCGAGACGCAGGCGCGGCTGGCGCGCATCATCAACAGCAACGCCCTGCGCATCGAGCACATGATCCGCGATGTGCTCGCCCTTGGGCGGCGGGATGCGGCGCAGCCCGAGGCGTTGCCGCTTGCCGGGTTCGTGGTCGATCTTTTCGATGAGCTGTCGTCCCTGCGCGGCGAAAACGAACGGGCGATATTCGCCGCCGACATCGATCCGGCGTTGACCTTGGGCATCGACCGCACCCATCTGCACCAGATTCTCGATAATCTGCTCGTCAACGCTCGCCGCTATTGCAGCGGCAAGCCCGGCGCGGTGAAGGTCAGCGCCGGGGATGTGGGCGAGGGCTGGGTGCAGCTGCACATCAAGGACGATGGGCCGGGGATCGATGAGCAGGCGCGCGCCCATCTTTTCGAGCCGTTTTTCACTTCGCACGCCAAGGGTACCGGACTGGGGCTGTACATCGCCCGCGAACTGGCCGAGACCAACGGGATCACCCTCGAATTGATGGACGACGATCCGCAAGACCCCGGCGCGCATTTCGTACTGACTGGACGGAACAAGCCATCATGAGTCCTCCCGAGCGGCGCGCGTTTTCCTCCGACAACGACGTGCTTATCGTCGACGATGAAGAAGACATCCGCGAATTGCTGGAGCTGTCGCTGCTGCGCATGGGCCTGAGCGCGGATACCGCCGGGTCGCTCGCCGAGGCGCACGTGTTGATCGAGCGCACCCGCTACCGCCTGTGCCTGACCGACATGCGCCTGCCCGATGGCGACGGGCTGGAACTGGTCGAATACATCCAGCATCATTGCCCCAATCTGCCGGTAGCGGTCATTACCGCCTTCGGCAGCATCGAGAGCGCGATCCGCGCCCTCAAGCTCGGCGCCTTCGATTTCGTCACCAAACCGATCGAGCTTCAGGTATTGCGCGGGCTGGTGCAATCCGCCCTCAAACTGGCCGCGCCCGCCGCCACGCCCGGCGCGGCGAAAAACACCGGCGCCGGCGAAAACGAAATGAGCGCGGGCGGACGCAGCCTGCTCGGGCATTCGGCGGCCATGGCGCATTTGCGCGTCCAGATCAGGAAACTCGCCCGCAGCCAGGCCCCGGTATTCATCCATGGCGAATCGGGCACCGGCAAGGAAGTCATTGCCCGCCTGATCCACGGCCTCGGCGCGCGCGCCGCCGCGCCCTTCGTGCCCGTCAATTGCGGCGCGATTCCGTCCGAACTGATGGAGAGCGAATTCTTCGGCTACCGCAAGGGCAGCTTCAACGAGGCGAAAGCCGACAAGGACGGGCTTTTCCAGGCCGCCCATGGCGGCACCCTCTTCCTCGACGAAGTCGCCGACCTGCCGCTCGCCATGCAAGTGAAACTGCTGCGCGCCATCCAGGAGCGCGCCGTGCGCCCGGTCGGCGCGCAGGCCGAACAAGCGGTCGACGTGCGCATTCTTTCGGCCTCGCACCGCGATCTTGCCCAGTTGGTGGCGGAAAACCGCTTCCGCCAGGATCTGTTCTTCCGCATCAACGTCATCACCCTGCGCGCGCCGCCCTTGCGCGAAAGGCTGGAAGACATCCCCGAACTCGCCGCGCACGTGCTCGCGCGCCTGGGCGAACGCGATGGCGGCCCCGTGCGCGCCCTCTCGCCCGCGGCGCGGGAAGCCCTGTGCCATTACACGTTTCCCGGCAACGTGCGCGAACTGGAAAACCTGCTCGAACGCGCCTGCGCGCTGTGCGAGGGCGAGGTGATCGGCGTGGACGATCTCGGCCTGGGCGCGGGCGGCGCGCGCCTCGTGACGCCGCGGGCGGAAGCGGAAACGGAAACGGCGGCGGAAACAGAAGAAGACAATGACGGCGCGGGCGGCGACATCGGCGAGGTCTCCGACGACGAGCGCGCGCAAGTGCTGAAGGCGCTCGATGAAACCCGCTGGAACCGCTCGGCGGCGGCGCGCAATCTGGGCATGACCTTGCGGCAACTGCGTTACAGATTGCAGAAATGGGGGATGGATTGAGCCGCCGGGCCGGGGACGGCGGAAGAGGACACGCCGCGGCGGGAGAGGGTCAGGCGTCCGGCGGGGAAAAACGCCCCGAAGGCGCGGAAGAGTGGCCGCATACCGCCCTGCCGCGTCCCGGCCCCCTGCCGGGATGCGTCTATCTGGTGGGCGCCGGCCCCGGCGACCCCGAACTGCTGACCCTGCGGGGCGCGCGCCTGCTGCGGCAGGCCGACGCGGTGCTCTACGACAATCTCGTCTCCCCGGACATCGTCGGCCTGGCCCCGGCGGATGCCGCGCGCTTCTATGTGGGCAAGAAAGCCGCCGACCACAGCCTGCCGCAAGAAGAAATCAACCGCCTGCTGATCGCCTTGGCGCGGGAAGGGCGTAAAGTCGTGCGCCTGAAAGGAGGCGACCCCTTCATTTTCGGGCGGGGCGGCGAAGAGATGGAAGCGCTGGCCGAAGCGGGCATCACTGTCGAAGCCGTGCCCGGCGTCACCGCCACCGCCGGTATCGCCGCCTACGCCGGCATTCCGCTCACCCACCGCGACCATGCGCGGGCGGTGGTCTTCGCCACGGGTTTTCGCAAGAACGGCGACCTCGACCTCGACTGGCCGATGCTCGCGCGTCCCGGACAGACACTGGTCATGTACATGGGCATCTCCCGGCTGGAAGAAATCTGCCGCGCGCTCATCGCCCATGGCCTGCCGCCGCGCACCCCGGCGGGCGCGATCGAACGCGGCACGACAGAGCGGCAAAGGATCGTGACCGCGACATTGTCGACATTACCGCGGCGCGCGCGCGCCTCCGGCATCCGTCCGCCCGCGCTCATCATCGTGGGAGAAGTCGTCGAGCTCCACGCGCGGCTCGCCTGGTTCGCGCCGCATCCGGCGGCCTGAGCAAGCGCGCCGCGCCCGCGTCGACGCCCGCCTGGAAAATCATGACCTGCGGGCGCGGACCTCCTTCCCCGCCTGGACGGCGCGGCCCCGGTTCGGGCGCGCGCGGCGGCGCGCGGGAGCGGCGTCAGGGACGGCGATGCCGTCGCGCTCGATCAGGAGATGCATGAATTCGGCCAGCATGGACAGCCGCCCGCTGGCCGGATCGAGGGCGCGGGCGCGCTCGATCAGCGCCCGCGCCCGATGGGCGAGCGCATCGTTCCAGCCGCGATGCTCGATATGGCGCAGCAAGGCGAGCGCGGCATTGAACAATACGACGGGATGCCCCGGCATCTGGCGCACAGCCTGCGTCATCGCCGCCACCGCGCCGCCGTAATCACCGATGCGCGCCTTTTCAGCCCCGGCCATGATGAGGCGGCGGACTTCTTCCTGGATATCTTGCTCGATCCTTTTCGACAGCGGCCCGAGGCCGCGCGCGCCCAGCATCTCGCGCAACGCCAGCATGGTCTGCTCATCGCTCGTGGCGCGCAGGATATTCGCCGCCACATCGCTGCCCATCTCTTCCAACCCCTGATCGAAACAAATCCCGACCATCTCGCGGGCCAGTCTGGGCGAAAACGCCGCCACGCCGGCGGCGGTGAGTTTTTCCGCGGCCGCGAGACTGGCGCGCGCCCGCGCCGCATCGCCAGCATGCGCGTGCACCATGGCGCTGGCCAATGCCGTACATAACGCCGTGCCGGGCTGGCCGCCGGGGTTGCGTTCGAGATCGCCGATCGTGGCGCGGGCGGCGTCGGCCTTGCCCTGCGCAAGCTGCGCCCGCACCAGGCGGACATGATCCTCCGGGTTGCGGAAACCGGAATGCGCGCTTTGCCGGACGACTTCGGCCAGCGCCGCCTCGGCGGTGGCGGCCTCCCCGGTTTCCATCGCCAGTTCGCCAAGCTGACGCTGGCGTTCGAGACGATAAGGAGAACGCTCGATGGCGGCGCGCAAGACTTCGCACGCCTCCCGCCCCTGGCCGCTGGCGGCGCGCACGCGGGCAAGCAAATCGTAGGCCGCCATGAAATGCGCGTGCTCGGCGATGAGTCCGGCGAGCAAGGCATCGGCTTCGGCATGCTCCTTCTTGAGCGCGAGACAGCGGGCCAGCCCCAGCCGCGCCCAAGGCATGCTCTGCGCGGCGATGATCTGCCGGTAAATCTCCCCGGCCTCGTCGACCCGCCCGGCGGCGATATAAAGCTCGGCTTCGAGACGGTGGAAATCGACGAGATAATGCGGATACGCGCCCTGCGCCCGCAAACAATAGTCGATGGCGCCAAGCCAATCGCCGGCGGCGGACAACCGCCATGCCGGCAAGAACGCCTCGCGCCTGTCCGCGATCCGCACCAGGCGCTCGCGCAGCGCCCCGGCCACGAGCGGCGTGAGGATATAGTCGTCGGGCAAAAGTTCGGCGGCGCCGAGCACGCACTCATAATTGCGCTCGCCGGTAATCATCACGAACAAAGTATCGCGGGCGATGATTTCGTGCTGGCGCAAATCTTCGAGCAAATGCTGCCCATCCTGCCCGCCCTCCAGCGCGTAATCGCACAGGATCAATTCATAACGCCGCGCCCGCAAGTGGCGCAGGGCGGTGCGCGCGCTGATGGCGAAATGCGTGACAGCGAATCCGAAAGCCGGCAGCATGACGTGCAATTGCGCGCGCAGCTTGGCGGCGCTGACGATGACAAGAACCTGGAATTCCTCGAATCTGTGCATGACGGCATCCGGGCCGCGGCGGCCCGCTGGCGAAGTGGAGAAAGTATGGATGAGCGCCCGGGCAGGACTCCGGAATTCCTTTACACCAAGCGCGGATCAGGGGCGGGGGTCAAGGATCGGATCGCCGCCCCTCCGCGCATGGATTACCACATCGCCGCGCTCCCCGCAATGACGAGGCGGGGGGGCTTTCACAATGACGAGGGGAGCGAGTTCTTGCGATGGACCTCCCCTCCCCCGCTTGCGGGGGAGGGTGGCCGCAGGCCGGGAGAGGGTTTCCATCCAACCGGAGCGAAGCGACGCTAATTTCTTTGCGGTGGGGTACGGACGGGCGTCCCGTCGGAAGAACTCGTCATTGCGAGGAGCGCAGCGCCGTGGCAATCCAGTTCCATCCAACCGGAGCGCAGCGACGCTGATTTCTTGGCGGTAGGACACGGACAGGCGTCCCGTTCCTTCATCCCCGTGTTGATTCGCGGCGCTGCGCGCCGGTTGGTTGGAAGCCCTCTCCCGGCCTGCGGCCACCCTCCCCCGCAAGCGGGGGAGGGAAGGTTCATCGCACCGACAACGCTTTACCTTTCCCGCAACGGCATAACCATCCCCCACTTTCCCGCAACGGTACGCCCCTCCCCCAATCACAACCGCCAGCCCTGCCTCCCCACTACTGTAAAGCGCCTGCCGTCCCCTCCCCCGCTTGCGGGGGAGGGCGCCCCGTCAGGGGCGGGAGAGGGCTTCCTTCCATACGGAGCGCAGCGACGCTGATTTCTTGGCGGCGGGGCACGGATGGGCGTCCCGTTGGGAGAACTCGCCATTGCGAGGAGCGCAGCGACGCGGCAATCCATGCAGCGCCTCAACCTTCCGAAGCGCCACGGCAACTTGCAAGGCCGTCTGGATTGCCGCGGGCCTGCGGCCCTCGCAATGACGAGGCGGGGAAGCCGGGCGCGCGGCGGTTCGGGTCTGGCGGGCGATTTTCGATTCCCGGGGAACTACGCCATCTTGCGTATTCCGTCCGCGCGCGGGGCTGCATACATTGGGCCGCGTGGCGCGATGGGCGCTGTTGGCATCATCCG
>JAIRLA010000204.1 GCA_031259795.1 Azoarcus sp. | reverse complement strand
GGGGCGTTGCGGTGCAGGATTTGCCGGGCCATTTCCAGATCGTCGGCATGGACCCGGTAGCAGTCGTGGATGAGCGGCACTTGGCAGGGGTGGATGGCGGTCTTGCCAATCAGGCCGTGGGCGAGGTCTTCTTCGACTTCGCGCCTGAGCGTGCCGTGGTCGGCGAGATATTCGAAGACCGGGGCGCTCAGGTTGAAGCCGCTCGGCCTGAAGATCGTGACCAGGCGGGAGATGACCAGGCCCAGCGGCGTTTCGTAGAGCGTCCGCCCGCGCGGGCGGCGCATGCCCAGCAGGGACAGGAGGTCGTTGCCGCCGATGCGCAGGGAGAGGACGCGCTCGCGCGGGCCGCTGCGGTCCAGGAAGCGGCAGAGCGCGACCATTTCCCGTTCGTCGAAGACTTCCCGGGTTTCGAGCGTGGGCATGATGAGGTGGGCGCTGCCTTCGAGCAGGCGCAGGTATTCTTTCAGGACGGATCGCGTCGCTTTGGGCAGTACGAATCCGTCGAGCCGCGAGCAGCCGGGCAGGGCGAGTATCTGCCGCATGACTTCGGGGTTGCGCACGCGCACGAAGCGCATCCGGGACGGGGCGGGGGACAGGGCCGGGAGGGCTTCGGCCAGGTTGCGCAGGGCGAGCGGCAGTTCGGCGGCGCGGATCGCGTCTTCCGTGCAAAAGATGAGCGAGCGGACGCCGGAGAGTTTTTCGCCGCGCGCGATTTGCAAAAGATCGGTGCGCGCGGCCGGGACGTACAGGCTTGCGCCCAGTTCGGTCGCATCACGCATCAATGGTGCTCCTGATGATTGAAACGGCATGGTAGGGCAGGGTGGGATCGGTATCGACGGGAACCCGCTTTTCCGCGGCCAGCGCCACGAGATGCGCGACTCTCGCACAGGCGGGGTCGCGCACGATGACCCGCTCCGGAAAGCGCCGTAATAGTACCCGAGTCGCTTCGCCGATTCCCGGTTTGACGAGGTTCTCGTCGAATATTTTGTAGTAGCTCATCGCCGCTTCCATGCAGGCGCGCGAAATCCCGGCTTGTTCGGCGCGCGCGCGCAGGTCGGGCGCCGGTTCGCCTTCGCGCTCGTACAGGGCCATGGCCGCGGCGACGACATCGTCGACGAACCAGCGCGACAGGTCGTGCGCGGCGAACTGGTCGAAGTAGACGCAGCCATGGAAGTCGCCGGGGCCGATGGCGTCGTTGAGGATCGAGCGGCTGACCAGGCCGCTGATCGTGGCGTTGAGGATGCTCGATGCGATCAGGTAGTCTTCGCGGGAGGCGGCGCGCGCCGCGCTGCCGGCGAGATCGCTGATGACGTTGAGGCCGGGGTCGATCCGCGTGCCGTGCGCCGCGTTGAAGGCGGCGATGGCGGCGTCCAGCTCGCGGCTGATGACGCCTTTGCCCGTCCAGCCGTCCAGGAAGGCGATGCCTTGCGGCGCGTGGCCGCGCGCGAGGATTTCCCGCAGGGCCACGGTGTCGATGCCGCGGTCGCGGATGATCGAGATCGAGTAGTGGGCGGCGTCGATGCCGTACAGGCGCGCCGCGAGATGGCGGACGATGGCGCCGATCGGCGTGCCGGCGCGGGCGAGCGATACCAGGGTGAGCGCGTTGCCGTGGCGTTCCGCCACGAGGCGCGCGAGCCGCAGGCAGTCGCGCCCCAGGCGCTCGCGGTTGGCCGCGTGGGCGCGATGGAAGAGCGCCAGGTAGGCGGGCGAGGGCGGGCGCTCGGGCGAGAGCATTTCGCTGTAGTGGCGCTGGCCCGACTGGATGAGCGCTTCTTTGTGGGCGAGATCGGCGATGAGGTCGATTTCGATGGGTTTGAGGAGGAATTCGACATCGTCCGGACGGTAGGAACCATGGAAAGGCATCAGGTTTTGTCCTCCAGCGCCGCCGCGATCTGGCTGGCGCGCGGGATCAGGGCGTAGTCGCAGGCGCGCATGAAACCGAGGTCGGAGAGGCTGTCGCCCATGCCGAGGGTGAGAATTTCGCCGTGCCGGGCGCGCAGTTGCGAGATCAGGTGTTCGACGGCGTGGCGTTTGTCGAGCCAGTCCGGCAATACCGCGAGGTTGTTGCCGTTGCGATGGATGTCGACCGGGTATGCGCATTCGGCGCAATGGGCGCGCACGGCGGGTTCGAGGGCGTCGAGCGCTTTTTCGTCGCCTTCGGCGCTTTTGGCGCTGAGGTAGAACGGCACGCCGAAATCTTCTATGAGGCGCGCCCGCAGTGTTACGCCCAGGCTTGCCGCATGCGTTCGCGCGGCCGCCAGCGCCGCTTCCAGCATGGCGAGCGAACCCGCCGCGAGCGCCGCGCTGCGTGCGAGCCATGGCGCGTCCGGGACGCCATGCGCGTCGATGATGACGCCGCCGAAGTTGATGATGCCGCCGTCGCCAAAGCCCAGCCGTACCCGCGAGAAGGCGTCGGCGTTGCGCGCCGTCACCGGGATGACGGTCATTTCGCGCTGGAAAAGGGCGAGGAGGCTGTGCTGCGCCGGGGTGAGGAATGAGTGGGCGCTGCCGTCGCGCAGGTAGGCGGCCGGGGTGAGGTCGCCGCGCTCCGGGCATTTGCGCCGCGATTGGAACAAGGTGTCGTCGAGATCAGCGAAGAGGAATTTCTTCAGCATGGTCGCCGGACTGGAAATGGATGAGACGGCCTCCCACGAGACGGGCCAGTTCGAAAAGCGCCGGGCCGGGGCGGGTTTCGTGGCATACGAGAACTCTCGCGTACTGGCCGGGACGCACATTGTAGAGATAGTTCGGCACGCCTTCGCCATAGGTGTCGGGCATCGGCAGGGCGTGGTGTACGTCGCCCCAGACGAGGATCGGCGAGCGGGTGGTGGCCTGTACGAAGACGTCGACGCCGCGCGCGGCCAGGGCGCGCGCCAGTACGAAAGCGGCGTGCATGAATTCGCCGGTGCCGAGCGCGAGCGTGGGGCCGTCCGTGCGTTCGGCGGCGAGCCTGTCCGCGAGGGCGTCCGGTACGGTGAGGCAGGTTTCGCGTCCGAGGCGGCCATGGCCTTGGTCGTCGATATGGGCTTCGCGGCCTTCTTCGCATTGCGCCGCCGCCGTGGCGACGGCGGGGCCGCCGTTCTTGTTTTCGAAATGCCAGTGGCCGCGCAGGGCGGCATGGGTCTGGCAGGGCAGGCGCATGCGCTGGCCGAGTCCGGCGCGGCGCGTCTCCCCCATGAAGTCGCAGATGGCCGCCAGATGCACGCGGGCGAGCCGGGGCATGATCCGGCGCAGGACTTGCACGAGATTGACGAAGGTGTTGCCGGTGCTCAATTCGTCGTCGATCAGGACGGCCTGGCGCGCCGCCGCGAAGCGCGCGGAGCCGGGCGGGTAAAGGAAGACCCGCGGCGCGTGGCTGTGGGTTTCCTCGAAAGCGAGGGGGGCATGGCCTTCGATGCGGTAGCGCGTGGTGTGGAGGAACAAGCTTTCGGCATCGCCGTGCATGCGCCGCCAGGCTTCGTAGATGCCCTGGCCGAGGCCGGTCGCGGTTTCGGCCATGCCGATGAAGACGACGGGGCCGTCGTCCGCGCCATCCGCGCCATCCATCGTGACGGCGGCGGCAAGGCGGCGGTGTATCGCTTCCATCGCCGCCGGGCGCGCCGGGTAGTGTTTGCCGAGCACCTTGCTCAGGAAGAGGAAGGCGCGCCGGGGATTGGCGCGCGCCGCGAAGCCGAGCAGGTCGTCGAGTGCGTCGTTGCCGGCATCGATGGTCAGCTGGAGGATTCCCGCCGGGAAAGCGATGCGTTGCGCGTCCGGTGCGAATGCGGGATGTGACGCGGGGTTCAATGCGGGGTGTGGCGCGGTGTTCATTCAGCGAGCTTCGAGCTTTATTGCTTGGTTGAGCTCGCCGACGCGCAGGCCGTTTTCGATGGGCGGGATTCGTATACTCTCGGGGCCATGCAGGAAGGCGGTGAGCGCGAGATAGGGCAGGTTGGGGCCGGCCAGGCAGGCCATGGCGATGCCGCCCGACATGCGCGGGTTGATTTCGAGGACGCGCAGGCCTTCGCCGCTTTCACGGAACTGGATGTTGACGTTGCCATTGAGGCGGAATTGCGCGCTCAGTTCGGCGCAGGCGCGCTGGATGTCGTCGCGGACGACGATGAGCTGGCCGTCGTTGTCCAGCGGTTTGCGGCGGGCGATCGCGCACAGCAGCCGGCCTTCGTGGGCGACACAGTCGACGCTGAATTCGTGTCCGGCCAAGTATGGCATCAGCAGCATGGCGCGAAAATTCGCGGCGTTCCCCAGCATCGCGCGCAGCGATGCGAGGTCGATGCGATAGGCGTTGCCGTCGAGGAGCAGGTCGAGGGCGCTCTTCGTTTCGGTGATGCGGCGGAAACCGATGCCATAGACGGACGCCGAGGGTTTCATGCACAGTTCGGGATAACGGGCGCGCAGGCGGCGGTAGGCATCCTCGAACGCGGCGAGCGTCTCGAAAACCGCGAAGGCGGGCGGCGGCGCGTCCTGGGCCCGCGCGACGGCGTAAAAGCGCGCCTTGTCGTGGAGAAGTTCGAGCGTTTCGGGCGGCGCGGCGCTGAGTACCCGTACTCCGCGGGCGAGAAAATCGGCGTGATGGCGCGCAATGAGGCTCGCTTCCTTGCCGGGCGCGAAGACGTCGATGCCCTGTTCGCGGCAGAACGACAGGCACCACTCGACATAGGCGGCGCCGGTGACGCCGCCGGGTTCGCCCGCCGCCTCGTCGGCGGCGAGCATTGCGAGGGCATGGGGATTCGGACTGGAGCAGATGAGCCGGTATTCCCCGGCCTCATCGGCGGCGCGAATCAGCGATAACGCCGAGTGGATCGACGAGAAAGTCTTGTTGAACCAGATGCGCGTCATGCCGGTTCATAAATGCGGCGTGATCTGGGGCAGCAGATCCTGGAAGGTGCGGCCAACGCCGTTTTCGCCGATCGCGTGCATTTTCCATTCGCCATTGTGGCGGTAAACCTTTGCCATGATCTGCGCCGAATGGCTGCCTTGCACCGACAGGTCGTAGCGCGCCAGTTCCTTGCCGGTGGCGCCATCGACGATGCGGCAGAAGGCGTTGGCGACCTGCGAAAAGTCCTGGCCGGTGAAGGAGTTGACGGTGAATACCAGCGCCTTGATGTTGGCCGGGACGCGCGCGAGGTCGACGATGATTTGTTCGTCGTCGCCTTCGCCCGCGCCGGTGCGGTTGTCGCCGGTATGCTGGATGCTGCCGTCGCGGCTGCGCAGCTGGCGGAACCATACGGAATCGGCCAAGGCGTTCTGGTCGTCGAAGAGCAGGCAGGAGGCGTCGAGGTCTATTTCATTCTCGTCGCCGCCGCTGAAAAAGCCGAAAACGCCCGATTTTTTCTTTACGGCATCCCAGCCCAGCCCCATGACCACTTTGGTCAGGGCGCCGCCCGCTTCCTTGCTCAAGGAAATCTTTTGCCCTTTTTGCAGATTCACTGCCATGATGAAACTCCCTGGTTCATGTTTGCGATGGCAGGCGCGCATCGATCAACGCGCCTACGGTTTCAACTGCGATTTCAATTCGGCAACGAAGGCGTCGTAATTGCGCGAGCATATCAGCACCTTGCCGTTGCCGCGGAAACGCAATACCACGCCTTCGCCGCTGGTCACGCTGTTGACGAGATTGCCGAGCAGCCCCCGGCCTTGCGCGGTCGAAACGGCAATCTCGTAGCTGAGGCTGCTGTCCCAGGCAACGACGTGGCCATTGTCGATCATGACTTCCTTGCCTTGCTGGACATCGAGCGTGAACAGCGAACCGAAGCCGCCGACGGCGACCTGGCCGCTACCGCTCGTCTGCCCGATGAAAAATCCGCCGGAACCGCCGAAGAGGGCGTTGCCGATGCTCTGCATGCGCGCGGTGATCTGCACGTTCGAGGTCGCGGCCACGTAGGCGCCATCGGCAAGATAGTATTGGCGCGCGCCCACATCGAGGATCTGGAGCGCGCCCGGCGTTGCCGGCGACAGCAGGCAGTCGCCGTCGCCGCGCTTGGCTTCTATGCGTTGCTGGAAAAACGATTCGCCGTTCGCCAGCCGCCGCATGGCGGCCTGGAGCAATCCGCCCTGGACCGCGCCGGTGAGATCGAGCGCGTTCTCCATCATCACCATGGCGTCCGATTCGCAAAAGATGGCTTCTCCCTTGCGCAGCGAGACGTGCAGGAAAGGGTCGATGTCGCCGGTAATGGTGAATGTGGGCATCGGAATATCCTCGTCCTCGTCCTTGTCCTCGTTCTTGTCGTGGAAACCGTGCCCCCATGCATGACACAGCCCCTGAATGCCCCGGTATCCCGGGGTTCAAGGGCCGCGCGCTACCGGTCGGACCGGGCGGGAGGCTCGCGGAGTCCTGGACGCTCAGACGTTCACGCCATAGTTCTTGGCCAGGGGGCCGAGACCGCCGGCGAAGCCCTGTCCAATGGCCTTGAACTTCCATTCGCCATTGTTGCGGTAGATTTCGCCGAAAATCATCGCCGTTTCGACCGAGGCGTCTTCGGAGAGATCGAAGCGCGCCACTTCGGTGTTCGAGTCGGCATTGACGCAGCGGACGTAGGCCTTGGAGACCATGCCGAAGTTCTGGCGCCGCGCTTCGGCGTCGTGGATGGTCACGCAGATCGAGATTTTCTCGATGTCGGCGGGCACCTTGTCCAACTGGACGTCGATGGATTCGTCATCGCCCTCGCCCGCCCCGGTACGGTTGTCGCCGCCATGCTGGACGCTGCCGTCGGAGGACTTCGGCTGGTTGTAGAAAATGAAATCGGCGTCGGAGCGCACCTTGCCCGCGCCGTTGAGCAGGAAGGCGCTGGCGTCGAGGTCGAAGCCGTCGCCGTCGGTGGCGCGGACATCCCAGCCGAGCCCGACGGTCATCTTCTTCATTCCCGGCGCTTCCTTGGACAGGTTGACGTTGCCGCCTTTTTGCAGACTGATTGCCATGTGATGTTCCTTTTTGGTGGGAGGAAAAGGTTGGGTAAAGGAGTGTGACTATACCCGCTTATTGCACGTTGATGCCGTGCGCGATGGCCAGGGCGTGCAGGCCGCCGGCATAGCCCTGGCCGACGGCGCGGAACTTCCACTCGCCGTTGTGGCGATAGACTTCGCCGAAAATCATCGCGGTTTCGACCGAAGCATCCTCGCTCAGGTCGAAGCGCACGATTTCAGTGTCGTTGTCGAGGTTGACGAGGCGGATGTAGGCGCCGCTCACCATGCCGAAATTCTGGCGCCGCGCCTCGGCCTCGTGGATCGTCACCGCGACGACGAGGCGGACGATGTCGGCGGGAATCTTGTCGAGGATGACCTTGATGGCTTCGTCGTCGCCGTCGCCCGCGCCGGTACGGTTGTCCCCGGTATGCTCGACCGAACCGCACGCACTGCGCAACTGGTTGTAGAAGATGAAATCGGCGTCGGAGCGCACCTTGCCGCCGGCGCCCAGCATGAAGACGCTCGCATCGAGGTCGAAGTCGTCGCCCGAGGTGGCGCGGGCATCCCAGCCCAGCCCGATCAGGACGTTTTTCAGATTCGGACTGGTTTTCGAGAGGCTGACATTGCCTCCCTTCTGCAAACTGATAGCCATTGGAACTCCTTCTCGCGGCCATGGGGCGCGGATAATCGACAAGATAGGCCAACGGGGCGACATGATAATCTATCCGCCTGATAAGATGCTAGCCGTTCCGGCCTTGCCGATCTGTACTGATCTGATGTCTTGCCTTGCCACATAGAGGAGATTTCCCAAATGCGCCGTCTTCCCGTCTATTTGCTTATCGACACATCCGGTTCCATGACCGGGGAGCCTATCGAGGCCGTCAAGGTCGGCTTGCAGACCATGGTGTCGGCGCTGCGCTCCGACCCCTACGCGCTCGAAACGGCTTTTCTGTCGGTCATCACGTTTTCCAACAAGGCCGCGCAAATCGCCCCCTTGACCGAGCTTGTCCACTTCCAGATGCCGGAACTGCACGCCAACGGCGTCACGGCGCTGGGCGGGGCCTTGTCCCTGCTGGCCGACTGCGTCGAGCGCGATGTCAGGAAGACCACCGCCGATGCCAAGGGCGACTGGAAGCCCGTGTGTTTCCTGCTGACCGACGGCCAGGCGACCGACGATCTGAACCGGGGCATCGAAGCGCTCAGGCGCGTCAAGTTCGGCACTCTGGTCGCGTGCGCGGCGGGGCCCGGCGCCAATGTCGATGAATTGCGCAAGATCACGGAAGCCGTGGTGACGCTCGACACCGCCGACTCGAACACCCTGAAAGCGTTCTTCCAGTGGGTGAGCGCTTCGGTGTCGGTATCGAGCCAGAAAATCGACCTCAACAAGAAAGAGATCTCCGGTCTGTCCGAATTGCCGCCGCCGCCGCCCGAGGTGAATGTCGCCCTGTGAAGCCGGAAGCGCCGCGCCGACGGGAATCGCCGGCGGCGCATGGTCATTGTTATTGTTATTGTTCGTGCAAGTGTTCATGCAAGATAAACAGGGGGTGGTATCGTGGCGATCAGCCTGAAAAAGGGACAAGGCGTCAGCCTGCGCAAAAGCGAATTCGATCTGTCTTCCGTGACCATCGGTCTTGGGTGGGACGTGGCGACGGAAAAAAAGGGTTTTTTCAAGGCGCTTTTCAGCAAGGACGACGCGGATTACGACCTCGACGCCATCGCCTTTCTCCTCGACGGCAACGGCAAGGTGCGCCTGGGGAGCGACGCCCAGGGCAACGTGATGCTCAAGGATTCCGATGTCGTTTTCTATAACAACATGCGCCATGCGGGCGGCGCCATCTGGCTGACGGGCGACAACCGCACGGGAGCCGGGGACGGCGATGACGAACAGATCATCGTTCGCCTCGACGACATCGAAGCGCGCCATGAGCGCATCGTGTTCATCGTCGCCATTTACCAAGGCAAGCAGAAAGGGCAGAATTTCGGAAAAGTAAAGAACGCTTTCATTCGCGCCGTCGACGCGCGCGGCAAGGAAATCTGCCGTTACGATATCAGCGGTACGGCGGCGTTTGCCCAATATTGTTCGATCACTTTCGCCGAGGTCGCTCGCAAGGATGGCGGCTGGGAGTTTCGCGCCCTTGGCGAACCGCATGAGACCGATCGTTTCACCGACTTGCTTTCTTCATATATCTGAGGGGATGTGGGGATGAGTTCCACGCGGCGCCTTCCCGTTTATTTGTTGATCGACACTTCCGGCAGCATGCGCGGCGAACCGATCGAATCGGTCAATGTCGGGTTGCGCGCCATGCAAAGTTCATTGCGCCAGAATCCATACGCCATCGAAACCGTGCATCTGTCGATCACTTGTTTCGATTCCCTGGTCAAGGACGTGCTGCCGCTGACCGCGCTCGAAGATGTGAACATGCCCGAGATCACCTGCCCGAACTCGGGCGCGACGCTTCTGGGCGAGGCGCTCGAACACGTGCTGGGGCGGGTGCGCGCCGAACTGCGCCAGGCCACCCCCGAACAGAAGGGCGACTGGGCGCCGCTTTTCTTCGTCATGACCGATGGCAAGCCCACCGACACGCTTGCCTACAGCGAGGCCGCGCCGCGCGTGCGCGCCTTTCCTTTCGGTTCGGTGATCGCCTGCGCTGCCGGCCCCAAGGCCGATCCGGCCGGGCTGCGCCAGCTCACCGATCATGTGGTGAGCCTCGATACCATGGACAGCGCCACGTTTACGGCGTTTTTCCAGTGGGTCTCGACGACGGTCACCAGCGGCAGCATGTCGGTGGGCGCCGCCTCGTCACTGACCCTGCCGCCGCCGCCGCCCGAGATAAACGTGGCGCTGTGACGCGCTCCCGCCCGCGCCGGAAAAACGATCATGCGACGATTGCCGATCTATCTCCTCATTGATGTTTCAGAGTCCATGGTGGGCGAGAACCTTCGCCTGATGCAGGACGGCCTGGAGCAACTGGTTCGCGCCCTGCGCGCCGATCCTTACGCGCTGGAGACCGCCTACCTGTCCATCATCTGCTTCGCCGGCAGGGCGCGCACGTTGACGCCGCTGGTCGAGCTTGTGCAGTTCTATCCTCCGCAACTGCCGCTCGGTTCGGGAACTTCGCTTGGCGCCGCCATGAACCACTTGATGGACGAGATCGAGCGCGACGTGCGGCGCACCACCGCCGAGGTCAAGGGCGACTGGCGGCCAATCGTGTTCGTGATGACCGACGGCAAGCCGACCGATGACATCGAACCCGCGGCGGCGCGCTGGGCGCGGCGTTTCGCCAGCCGCGCCAGCCTGGTGGGCATTGGCGTCGGCAAGCATGCTTCCCTCGCGGCCCTGCAACGTTTCACCGAAACAGTGCTGAGCCTCGATGCCGAGTCGCCCACCGACTTCAAGCGTTTCATCGACTGGGTCAGCCGTTCGGTCTCGAGCCAGAGCCGCAGCGTCAGCATGAACCAGGACAGCGGGATCAGCCTCGCCAAGATCGAAGACGACATCATGAAAAGGATCGAGGACATCGCCAAGGCCGCGGTCGTCGATGAGGATTTCGTCATCATCGCCGGCAAGTGCCAGACCACGAAGCGCCCGTATCTCATCAAGTACGAGCGCATGGCGCCGCTTTTCGCCACGCCGGGGCTGACATATCCGCAACGTTACAATCTGGTCGGCGTCTTTCCGGCCAACAACGATTACTACGACCTGAGCGACGAGCGCGTGCTGACTCAGACCGTCAATACAGACCTGCTGATCGGCACGCCCGGCTGCCCGCATTGCGCCAACCGGCTCGGCCTGGCGATGTGCAGTTGCGGACAGATCCTCTGCGTGAGCGGCCCCGGGCACGCGGTGTGCCCGGCGTGCGGCATGGATCTGAACATGCAGGCAAGCGACGAGGATTTCGACATCAACCGGACGCGGGGTTGAAGAATGGTGCCAAAAGAGAGACTGGCGTATCTGCAATGGGCGTTGAAGCCTGGAGATACTCAACTGTTCAATAAGATTGCCGGAGACAAGCATCACGAGATCAATGCTCTTTTCGACGGCTTCGATACCACATTGAAGGAACGCTGGGAACATTGGGAGGCCGGTCCGCCCATGCCGCCGCAAGACAAAGTGTCCGCGCCGCCGCCCGCCTCTATCGCCATCGCCAACACGGCGTCTGGAGCAGCGCCTTCCGGAGCCGCCATCCCGGCGCCCGTTGTTCAATCCCGACCCGCGCCGGAACAGACTCCACCGCCGCAAACTCCGCCAGCGCAAACCGCGCCGCCATCATCAGGCGCCGGCGCCGCGCAACCGCCGATGCCTTTTCCCGCTCCGACCATGCCTTCGTCACCTCCCCTGCGTTTTCACATCAAGAACGCCCGCCAGGGCGAACCGTTCGACACCGCGATTACGATCCAGCCCGAGGGCGTGAAACCGCTCCTGTGCCGTATCGGTTTTCCGGAAGACATGGGACTTGCCGCCGATCTTCCCAACTGGCGCGTCCATGGCACGCCGGAGCGCAGCGGCGAGTTTCAACTCGTCGTCGAATACCGCGACGATGGCGCTTCGCCCGTCCGTTCCGGCGTCCTGCCTTTCATCGTCAATTCCGACCCGGAAACGCTCTGGAAAGACAAACCGTCCGATCGCAATGCCCCATTCTGGAAAGCGGACAATGCTTACGACTGCGTGCAGGGCAGCGATGCAAGAATCGTCGCGGCGCGGCGGCGCGGGCGTTCGCATGCCCACAACGGCACTTGTTGTGATGACGATTATGTTGTCTACGCGGATCCGCCGAACGGCTGGCAACTGGCGATCGTCGCCGATGGCGCGGGCAGCGCGAAATTCTCGCGGCGCGGCTCGCAAGTGGCGACCGCGGCGGCGGCGGAATTCCTGCGCCAGCAGGTCTTTGCCAGCCAAGCGGGGGAAGATTTGCGCGCGGCGATTCTCGGCTATGTCCGCGCCAGCAAGCCGGACTTGGCGAGTGCCGAAAGGAAGGCCCTGGGCAAGGGGCTTGTCCATGACGTGGCCTGGCTGCTGGAGGAGCCGGCGAGTGTCGAAGGAAAGGCCCTGGGCAAGTGCCTGTACACGACGATTGGGTATGCCGCGCATGCGGCTTTCAAGGCGCTTCACAAGGAGGCGCGCGAACGCGCGGATGTCATTGCCAGCGTCAAGGATCTGTCGACCACGCTCCTGATCGGCCTGGCGTGCAAAGTTGATTCACGCTGGTTTTGCGCGGCCTACTGGGTGGGGGACGGCGCCGTCGCCGTATACCGCAAGAACGCGGAAGTCATCCTGCTTGGCGCATCCGACAGCGGCGAGTTCTCGGGGCAGACGCGTTTCCTGGCCGCCGAAGAAGTCCGGCAGGATTCGCTCCTGCGCCGCCTGCGCTTCGCGGTCGTCGAAGACATGACCGCTTTTATCCTCATGACCGATGGCGTCTCGGACGCAAAATTTTCAAGCGAGGCGCAACTTGGGAAGCTTGCCGCGTGGGATGCGCTCTGGGCCGATCTCGGCGAGGCGCGGCTGGAAGAAAACGGCGATGTCGACCTGCGCCTGCTCGATTGGCTCGATTTCCGGGTGAGCGGAGAATACGACGATCGCACCATTGCAATCATTTACTGACAACGGCCATGGCTTCGATCATCACCCTCAAGGCCAGCGACGGCTCGCAAATCCAATTCGTCGATGAACGCAAGGCCTCGGGCGGTCTCAAGGATGTCTTTTTCTCCCCCAACCGCGATTATGTCGTGGCGTTCTACCGCGACAAGGTGGATGTGGTGGGGCGTGAACGCCTGAATCTCATCACGGGGACTTACCGGGAGCGCGTCTTCAACCGCGAAGGCGGCGACTATCTGAAACGGCTGTTGGTATGGCCGACCGCCACCGTCGAGTACGAAGGCCGGCTCGGCGTGGTGACGCCGTTTTTCGACAAGGACTTTTTCTTCAAATACGGTTCGCGCAACGACGACAAGTTGCTGGGTATCCGCAACCGCGAAAAAGAAGGCAAATGGTTCGCCTCCGCCAAGAATCGCTCGAAATTCCTCGATCCGCGCGAACTCGGCGACGGCATGACGCAATTGAAAACCTGCCTGATGATCGCGCGCGCCGTGCGCCGCCTGCATTCGGCGGGGCTGGCGCACTCGGATCTCAGCTACAAGAACGTCTTGCTCGATCCGTCCTCGGGGCGCGCCTGCGTCATCGACATCGATGGGCTGGTGGTGCCCAACAAATTCCCGCCCGACGTCGCCGGCACGCCGGATTTCTTCGCGCCCGAAGTAGTGGCGACCGCCAGGCTCGACCGTCACGACCCCAAGCGCTTCCTGCCCTCGCGCCTGACCGACCAACACGCGCTCGCGGTGCTGATCTACATGAACCTGTTGTTCCGCCATCCCTTGCGCGGCGACAAGGTTCACGACATCCATGACACCCAGCTCGACGAAGATCTGGCGATGGGCGAGCGGGCGCTTTTCATCGAGCACCCGACCGATCATTCCAACCGCGTCAAACTCGCCAACGTCCCCAGCCATGAACTGCCGTGGAAGGACACCGGCAAACTGCCCTACACCATCACCGGCCCCTACATATCCGAGAAAATCCGCGGCGCCTTCATCGACGGCCTGCACAAACCGTCGGCGCGCCCGACCGCCGACGAATGGGAAAGCGCGCTCGTCAAGACGATCGACCTGTTGCAGCCTTGCCAGAATCCGCAATGCATGCAAAGATGGTTCGTGTTCGACAACACCACGAAACCGTGCTGCCCGTATTGCGGCACGCCGTTCAAGGGAAAGCTGCCCATCCTCAATCTTTACTCATCGCACAGGGAAGGCAATTTCCGCCCGGACAACCACCGCCTGATGGTCTATTCCGGGCAATCCGTTTTCCAGTGGCATGCCAACAGGCATATCGTCCCGAACGAGCGCCTGAAACCGGAACAAACCAGGCGCGTCGGCTATTTCGTATTGCACAATGGCGAATGGTATTTCGTCAACGAATCCCTGCCGACCCTGCGCGATGTACGTAACAAACGGCTTGTCCCGGCGGGAGACAAGATCAAACTTGAAGACGGTGCGCAGATCCTTTTCTCGGAAGAAAATGGCGGGCGCCTGTGCGTGGTTCAAATGGCTGGACAATAATCCCTTCTTGAGAGGCAATGGCAATGGAGCACTTTGGTTTTCCGCTGGAAACGATCCTGATCTTCTTCGTGGTCGTGGCTGTATCGGTTTATCTCGACCTGTTCGCGCACAAGAAAAGCACCGAAATCTCGCTCAGGGACGCGGCGGGCTGGTCGATTTTCTGGGTGAGCCTGGCGCTCCTCTTCTACGGCTATCTGTGGTTGCGTTTCGACAAGAGTTGGGCGGATCTTTACCTGGCCGGCTACGCGCTCGAAAAATCGCTTTCGGTCGACAACCTGATGGTATTCATGGCGATTTTCGCTTCGTTCAGCATCAGGGGAATCCTGCAACACCGCATCCTTTATTACGGAATCATCGGCGCCCTTGTTTTCCGCGCCGTGTTCGTGGTGATCGGCACGGGGCTTTTCCTTGCCAGTCCCTGGGTCGGTTTCTTGTTCGCGGCGTTCGTGATCTGGAGCGCGGTCAAGATGTTGCAGCAGCCGGACGATGACGAGGACATCGAGGATTATTCCAACCATTGGTCGGTGCGCCTGACTGGCAAATTGATCCCGGTCTATACGAAGCTGCATCTCGACCGCTTTTTTGTTCGTCACCGCGAGATTTTCGAGGGCGCCGGCGGCGAGGCGGCGGACGATGCCGGCAAGAGCGCCGGCGGCGTGACGCGCGCGGGCGCCCTGTATGCCACGCCGGCTTTCCTGTGCCTGATGGCGATCGAAACTTCCGACATTGCCTTCGCCTTCGACTCCGTTCCGGCCGTCATTGCCGTGACGCAGGAGCCCTTGCTGGTCTATGCCGCGATGATCTTCGCCATTCTCGGCCTGCGCAGCCTGTATTTCGTCCTCGCGGCGCTGACCAAATATCTGGTGCATCTCGAAAAGGCGGTCATCGGCCTGCTCTTTTTCATCGGCGCGAAAATGGCGCTCCAATCCTGGAACCACGCCATCTCCGACACAGGCGTCCACATCTCGCCGGGATGGAGCCTTGCGATCGTGCTCGGCATGCTGGCGCTGGGCGTGGTCGCTTCCTTCGTCTTTCCGGAAAAGGAAGAAGCCGAAGGGGAAGGGTGACGGACCAGGCAGGGATCGGAAAAACCAGCGGCGCAGCGACGCGGCAATCCAGTTCGTTTCATCCGGCGCGCCGCGCCGCGGATTGGTTCTGATTCCTGATTGATCCCTGATTTCTGCAAATCTGTATCAGCGGGCGGTTTTTTCGTTCGTCTGCGTGTTGCCCTCCAGGATGCGCTGCTTGAGTCTGGCGTGGTAGAGGGCCGGCATGGCCAGCGCGTGGTAGAGCGGCACGCGGCAGACTGATTTCGAGATGCCGTAGGCGATTACGGCGGTGGCCATGAGCGGGATCAGCATTTGGTGGTTGTCGGTCATTTCCATGACGATGACGAAGGCGGTGATCGGGGATTGGGTCATCGCCGCGAGGAACCCCGCCATGGCGAGGACGAGCAATGCGGCGTGCTGCTCGCCCGGCAGCAGCGCGGCGATGATCGTGCCCAGTCCCGCGCCGACGGCGAGCGCGGGGGCGAACATGCCGCCCGGAATGCGGGCGGCGAAGGCCAGCCAGATCACCGCCATCTTGGCGAACATGAAATAAAGCGGCAGCCGCGCGCTGCCTTCGAGGGCGGCGCGGGATTCGTCGTAGCCCGTGCCGTAGGTCAGCCCGCCGCTCAATAGTCCCAGCAGTCCCGTCGCCAGGCCGCAGGCGGCGGCGAAGACGACCGGGCGCTGGCGGGCGAATTCACCCGCCATGCCGGGCAGGCTGCGCGTGGAGATGATCAGCAGGCGGGCAAAGCCGCCGCCGGCAAGACCGCCGAGAATGCCGGTGACCAGTACCGGCCATGCTCCGCCGGGCCATCCCAGGGTGATGCCCGCCGTGGTGCGTCCGAAATAGGTATAGCTGCCGAGCAGGGCCAGCGACATCAGGCCGGCGAAAATGACCGCGACCAGTGTGGTGCTGTTGGCGCGGAAGGCGCGGTAACGGCACATTTCTTCGATGGCGAACATGATGCCGCCAAGCGGGGTGTTGAACGCGGCGGCAATGCCCGCGCCGCTGCCGGCGGCGATCAGGTCGCGGCTCGGCGCGATGTGCCAGCGGCGGTTCGCCAAGAGATGCAAGGTCGAAGCGCCAACCTGCACCGACGGTCCTTCGCGGCCGATGGAGGCTCCCGTGAGCAGGCCGCCAAGGGTCAGGAACACTTTGGCGATGGCGAGGCGAAACGACAGGAATTGGCGGCGCACGCCGGGATCGTCGGCAAGCGAGGCGGCAATCGCTTGCGGGATGCCGCTGCCCGCCGCGCCAGGAAAAAAACGCAGGGTCAGCCAGGCCAGGAGGGCGAAACCGGCGGGGGCGACGAACAGTGTCAGCCAGGCCGCTTTCCGCATCAGGTCGCGGTGCCAGGCGATGGCGTGTTCCGCGCCAATGGCGAAAAGGATCGCGATCACGCCCGCGAGCAAGGCCGCGCCCACGAGCAGCAAGCGCTTGCGCCAGATGCGCGGCGACAGCCACGGCAGCATGTGACGTAGGCCACGTGCGCGGGCGCGTGAAAGGAAATCGCCGCCATGGCCGGCGGAAGAAGGAGGAGAATTGCCGGAAGGGCTCGAAAGCATGGCGGAAACTGGTGTGACAAAAGTCAGGTTGTATAAAATTAGAGAATACCGGGGTGACGCGGGGGCCTCTTCTGCGGTAAAGTGCGGCTTTATTATCCGTAAACAGCGGGTACTGTATCTTTTTGGGGACGTCTGAATATCATGGCGGTTGAACTATTTAACAACGGCAGGCATGTATGCTTGGCTTTTTATGACCTCGTTGACGAAGCGGCGGATCATGCGGTGCAGTGCAACCAGTTCCTGATCGTCGATGGCGAACATGGCGCGCTGCTCGAACCGGGCGGCAACATGACCTACAACGGTCTGTTGATGAGCATGGCGCGCTATTTCTATTCGCGCGATCTCGATTACATTTTCGCTTCGCATGCGGACCCGGATATCGTTGCTTCGCTCAACAAGTGGATGGTGACGACCAATTGCCGGATTCTGATTTCCAAGTTGTGGGTACGATTCCTGCCGCATTTCACGACCGGGCGGAATTATTCCGATCGTATCATCGGGATTCCGGATGAAGGCATGCTGGTGTCGTTGGGCAATTGCAAGCTGAAGGCCGTGCCCGCCCATTTCCTGCATTCGGAAGGCAATTTCCAGTTTTACGATCCGGTCTCCAAGATACTGTTCTCGGGCGACCTTGGCGTCTCGCTGCTCGATCACGCCGAGGCCGCCAAGCCCGTGACCGATTTCGACGAGCACATCCCTTTCATGATCGGTTTCCACCGGCGCTACATGATTTCCAACAAGGTCTGCCGCTACTGGGCGCAGATGGCGCGCAGGCTCGACATCGAGCAGATCGTGCCGCAGCATGGGGCGCGTTTCGTGGGCAAGGCCATGGTCAACCGCTTCATCGACTGGATCGAGGGTCTCCAGTGCGGCATTGACCTCATGACGCAAGATCACTATCAGATTCCCTGATCGCCCGCGCCATCCTTTTTACGAGCGCCCGGACATGGTTTCCTGTTGCCACTGTTTGTCGTGACCCTTCGAGCCCCGCCCCGGTCCGGAACCCCATCCGGAAGAGGCTGGCGTGAAGGCGGGATTGCGCGCGCGGAGGGCATCATGGATGTATTCCCGGCATTTTCATCCTGATGCTGTCCGGTCGCGTGGTCGCGCCCGCGCCTGCAAGAAACGCGCATCAGATCCCGCGTTCCCCGGATGCCGATAACAGCCTGCGCGCGTTTGCCGTGTATCCCGTGACGATAATGAATGGCGCGGCCAGCACGGAGACCGTAATCATCGACAGAACCCATGCGGTAAACAGGCTTTCCATGCCGTTTGTGTCCATGTGCTTCTCCGGCGGTTCGGTTTCGTGCGCGCGGGGCATGAGCAGCCTGCCAGTCCGTGCGCAATTCGTTGTTTGTATGGGTTATTTCGACCGTCCACGCAGGTTCGTGGATGCTTGGGCGAGTATGCGCCATATTTCCGCGCGATGGCTAGAGTTTCCTGTTTTCTTGTTGTTTCCGCAGAGACGGGCGACAACCGGGACCGGCTTTGCCGGGGCGGTCCGGAAAAAGCCGGGGTCGAAACCTGGGGCGCTTTTCCGGCGGCGTCCTGGCCCGGAAACGCCTCGCGGCGGCGTGGGGGCGGATATAATCCGTTGCCTCGCTTTTGCCCGTCCGCCTCTGCCGTGACCGCCAGTATTTCCACCTCCAGCAACAGTTTCCTGAATCTCGAAAAGTGGCTTTTGCGCCAGACCGGCAAGGCCATCGCCGACTACAACATGATCGGCGCCGGCGATACGGTGATGGTGTGCGTCTCCGGCGGCAAGGATTCCTATACGCTGCTGGCCTGTCTCTTGGCACTGCGCGCCCGCGCGCCAGTCGATTTTCGCATCGTGGCGATGAACCTCGACCAGCGCCAGCCCGGTTTTCCCGCTGACGTGTTGCCTGGATATTTCGAGAAAATCGGCGTCGAATACCGCATCGTCACTGAAAATACCTATTCCATCGTCAAGAGCAAGATTCCGGAAGGCAAAACGACCTGTTCGCTGTGCTCGCGCTTGCGCCGCGGCATCATCTATCGCACGGCGCGCGAAATCGGCGCGACCCGCATCGCGCTCGGGCATCACCGCGACGACATTCTCGAAACGCTTTTCCTGAACATGTTCTTCGGCGGGCGGCTCAAGGCCATGCCTCCCAAGCTGAAGAGCGACGATGGCCGCCATATCGTCATCCGTCCGCTCGCCTATTGCGCCGAGGATGACATCGCCCGCTATGCGCGCGCGCGCGAATTCCCGATCATTCCCTGCGGGCTGTGCGGTTCGCAGGAAAACGCCCAGCGCCAGCAAATCAAGGCCATGCTGCGGGAGTGGGAGCGGCGCTATCCCGGACGTATCGAATCAATCGCCTCGTCGATCCGGAATGTGGCGCTTTCTCATTTGGCCGATGGCCGCCTTTTCGATTTTGCCGCGCTCGAACAAAACGCGGCGGACGCGAAAAGCGGAAGAGAGCGGACGGAATGGGCGGAGCAATTTATTCCCGATGTTCCGGCCCTTTCGGAAAGCGATTACGGTATTGTCAAATTTTATACGGAATAAATCACACTCCAATGCAAAACTTGCTTTCACGGCGGGGAATGGTCATCATAATTGCCTGCATCTATCGAGCACTTTGTCTGACATGATAGCTACGTCCAACCTCCGTAATCTTTGCGTACTGATCGCCGAAATCGTGGGGGGGAACCGTTTGGCCGCCCGGCTCGGGGAAGCCGAGACCGACCGCGCCGTGGAGCGCTGCCTGAACCGGGTCGACCTCGCCATTGGCGGCAGCGGCGGCGAGATCATCATCCGCGACAGTACGGCGGTCATTGCAACATTCGGGCAATGCGACGACGCGGTGATGGCCGCCTGTGAGGCGCTCGATCGTGTACATAAATTGCCGCCGGTCAGCGGCATGCAGATGCGGTTGCGCATTGGTCTCCATTACGGCGAAGTCGCCGATCGCCGGGGCGATGGGTTGGAGGGCGCGCGCCAGATCATCCTGACATGCGCCGCCGGGCAGGCGCTGGCCAGCGCCGCGGTGGTCGCCGAATTGAGTCCCGCGGTGCGGCATTTCGCCAGCGCGGAGGCTTTCGACAACGAAGCCCAGAAGCATTTGCCGTGGTCGGTATTCACCATCGGCAATCCGGTCGCGGGCCCCCTGACGTCCGCGACTTCGCTCCGTCCGCTCCCCAACGTCGACGCGCTTTCGCAAAAAGAAGTCTCTCCGGGGGCGCAGATACCGCGGCCGCCCTCCGAAATCTCCACCGCCGCCGGTTCCGGTTCCGGCCCCTCGCTCAACCAGCGCCTGCGCCTGCGGCGCCAGGATGAAATGATGTTCGTCGAGGAGAACCGCCCCATCGTTCTCATCGGCCGCGAGCTGGCCAACGATATCGTCATTATCGACCCGCGCGCTTCGCGCCAGCACGCGCGTATCGAGCGCCGGCGCGCCGGTTACATATTGATCGACCAAAGCACCAACGGCTGTTTCGTGGCAATCGACGGACAGGAAGAGTGCTTCATCAAGGATGCGGAATTTCTTCTTTCTGGCCGCGGGAGCATCGGCTGCGGCTTCTCGCCCAGGGAAACACAGGAAGACATCGTGTTTTTCGAGATCGTCTGATCAGGTTTCGCGGACGGGTTCCGCCCGGCGAAAGCCGTTCGCGTGGAGACGCGGTGCGCCGCGCCGTCGCGCGCTTCGCTAGAATATGCGGCTCCCTCCAGCGCCCCCACGATGACGATGAACCAACGCCTGCGCGAAGTCCCCTATAACTACACCTCGTTTTCCGACCGCGAGATCGTCATCCGCCTGCTGGGCGCGGATGCGTGGGCGGTGCTCGACGAGTTGCGCGGCGAACGGGTCACCGGGCGTTCGGCGCGCATGCTCTACGAAGTGCTCGGCGATATCTGGGTCGTGCGCCGCAATCCGTATCTCGAAGACGATCTGCTCGCCAGCCGCAAGCGCCGCGAAGCGCTGGTCGGCGCGCTCAACCATCGCGTCAACGAAGTCGACAAGCGCCGCCAGGGCAACGAGCGCGTCACCTTGCTCGTTGGCCGCGCGCGCGCGGCGGTCAACGATTTCGAGCGCTGGTTCGACGAAACGGAGCGCCGCCGCCGCGCCATTCGCCATCGCCTCTCCCGCCATACCCGGCACGACAATATTTGCTTCGACGGCCACGCCCGCGTCGCGCACGTCACCGACGCCACCGACTGGCGGGTCGAATACCCGTTTGTCGTCCTCTGTCCCGACCGCGAGGAAGAAGTCGCGCCGCTGGTGCGCGACGCCATCGAACTGGGGCTGACCATCATTCCGCGCGGCGGCGGCACCGGATATACGGGCGGCGCCATTCCGCTCGACGCCAATTCTGTCGTCATCAACACGGAAAAACTCGCCAGCATCGGCCCGGTAGAAGAGGTCGCTTTGCCCGATGCGGCGGGATCGCCGATGGCTGCCGCGCGCGCCACCATCCGCACCGGCGCCGGCGTCATCACCGATCGCGTCTCGGAAGCGGCGGCGCGCGCCGGGCTGGTGTTCGCGGTCGACCCCACTTCGGCTTCGGCCTCCAGCATCGGCGGCAATATCGCCATGAATGCCGGGGGCAAGAAAGCGGTGCTCTGGGGCACGGCGCTCGACAATCTGGCGTGGTGGCGGATGGTCACGCCCGACGGCAACTGGCTCGAAGTCGAACGGCTCGACCACAATTTCGGCAAGATTCACGAACAACAGGATGTCCGTTTCCGCCTGCGCCGTTTCGGCGGCGCGCGCGGCGCCCCGCTTGGCGAAGAAATCCTCGCCATGCCCGGCGCGCGCTGCCGCAAGGACGGACTCGGCAAGGACGTCACCGACAAATTCCTCGGCGGCATTCCCGGCGTGCAGAAAGAAGGCACCGACGGCATCATCGTCGCGGCGCGCTGGGTGCTGCACAAAATGCCGCCGGTCACGCGCACCGTGTGCCTCGAATTCTTCGGACAAGTGCGCGAGGCGGTGCCGGCCATCGTCGACATCACCGATCATTTCAAGCCCGGCGGCGATGGATACGCGGCGGGCGTGCAACTGGCCGGTCTCGAACACCTGGACGAGCGCTACGTAAAAGCGGTCGGCTACACCACCAAGGCCCGCCGCCACGGCCGCCCGAAGATGGTGCTGATCGGCGACATCGTCGGTTTCGACGAAACCGCGGTCATGACCGCCGCCGCCGAAGTCGTGCGCATGACCCACGCGCGCGGCGCCGAAGGCTTCATCGCGGTATCTCCTGAACAGCGCAAGCGGTTCTGGCTCGAACGCGGGCGCACCGCCGCGATCTCGCGCCACACCAACGCCTTCAAGATCAACGAAGACGTGGTGATCCCGCTGCCGCGCATGGGCGACTATTGCGACGGCATCGAACGCATCAATATCGAACTCTCCATCCGCAACAAACTGGACTTGTGCGACGCGCTCACCGGCTTTCTCTCCGGCGCGCTGCCGCTCGACCAGGGCGACGCCAATCTCGCCTCGGAAGAATTGATCGGCGACCGGCGCGACGCCGCCCTCGCCTACATCGGCGCCGTGCGCCAACGCTGGCAATGGCTGCTGGAGAACCTCGACCTGCCGCTGGGCGAAGCCGAAAAAGCGTTCGAGGCCTTCGGCATCAACGCGGGCGAACTGAACAACCGCGCCGCCGATCCAACGCTTTTCCACCGCTTGCAGGACTATTCCATCCGCGTGTCGTGGAAAGCCGAACTCAAGCCCCGGCTCTCGAAAATCTTCGACGGCGTCCTCTTCCATCCCATCCTGGAAAAAATCGACGCCCTGCATCGCCAGGTTCTGCGCGGGCGGGTGTTCGTGGCGCTGCACATGCACGCGGGCGACGGCAACGTACACACCAACATCCCGGTCAACTCCGATGACTACGACATGCTCCGCACCGCCTACCTCGCGGTCGACCGCATCATGGCGCTGGCGCGCGCGCTCGACGGCGTCATCTCCGGCGAGCACGGCATCGGCATCACCAAGCTCGACTACCTGAGCGAGGCGGAACTGGCCGCGTTCCGCGACTACAAAGCCAGGATCGACCCGGAAGGCCGTTTCAACCGCGGCAAGCTCATGCCCGGCGGCAACCTGGCGAACGCCTACACCCCGAGCTTCAACCTGATGGGGCATGAATCCCTCATCATGGAGCAGACCGAAATCAGCGCCATCGCCCATGCCATCAAGGACTGTCTGCGCTGCGGCAAATGCAAGCCCGTCTGCTCCACCCATGTGCCGCGCGCCAACCTGCTCTACAGCCCGCGCAACAAAATCCTGTCAACCTCGCTGCTCATCGAAGCCATGCTCTACGAAGAGCAGACCCGGCGCGGCGTCTCGCTGGCGCACTGGAGCGAATTCGAGGACGTCTCCGACCATTGCACCGTCTGCCATCGCTGCGAAAAACCCTGTCCGGTCGACATCGACTTCGGCAACGTCACCATCCGCATGCGCAACCTCTTGCGCAAGCAGAAAAAACGCGCCTTCAACCCCGGCAAGATCGCGGCCATGGCCTTCCTCACCCTCAAGGACCCGGCCCTGATCGGCATACTGCGCACCCTCATGCTGCGCTGGGGCTACAAACTCCAGCGCATGGCGCACGAGCTTGCCCGCAAATCGCCGCTCGTCCGCCATCAACTCCGCATCCCGCCCGCCACCGTCGGACGCGCCTCGCTCAAAAGCCAGGTCATCCACCTCATCAACCGTCCCATGCCCGGCAACCTGCCGCGCCGGACGGGCCGCGTCCTGCTCGGCCTGGAAGATGCCGCGATCATTCCCGTCATCCGCGACCCGGCCAGGACCACGACCGACTCGGAAGCGGTGTTCTACTTCCCCGGCTGCGGCGCGGAGCGGCAATTCAGCCAGATCGGCCTCGCCACCCAGGCCATGCTCTACCACCTCGGCGTGCAGACCGTGCTGCCGCCCGGCTACCTGTGCTGCGGCTATCCGCAGACCGCCGCCGGCAACGAAGACAAGGGCCAGCGGATCACCACCGAAAACCGCGTCCTGTTCCACCGCGTCGCTAACACGCTCAACTACCTCGATATCAAGACCGTCATCGTTTCCTGCGGCACCTGCATGGACCAGTTGCGCGAATATGAATTCGGCAAAATATTTCCCGGCTGCCGCCTGCTCGACATCCACGAATACCTGCTGGAAAAAGGCGTCCGCCTCGCAGGCGCGCGCGGAGCGAACTACCTCTTTCACGAACCCTGCCACACGCCGATGAAGCAATACCCGGCCCTGGAAGTCGCGGGCAAGCTGCTGGGCGCGCCGGTGGCGCTGTCCGATCGCTGCTGCGGCGAATCCGGCACCATGGCGGTCGCGCGTCCCGACATTTCCACCCAGGTGAGATTCCGCAAGGAAGAAGAAATCGAAAAGAATGTCGCCGCCCTGCACGCCAGCGCTGGCCCCGCTCCGACCCGCATCCTCACCGCCTGCCCGAGTTGCCTGCAAGGACTGGCGCGCTACGCCGATGTCGCGGGCGGAGTGGAAGCCGATTACCTCGTGATCGAAATCGCCCGCGGGATACTGGGAGAAAACTGGCTGGACAATTACGTGGCGCGGGCTGGCAATGGGGGCATCGAGCGGGTGCTGCTGTGAATGAAGCACAAACAGGCAAGATGAGCGCCGTGTCTGGTTCCGTCTGATTCCATCACCGCGCCCAAAACATCAATGCGAGTGCGGCGGCGCGCCCACTACCTCCGCCAGACTGGCCGCTTCCAGCACGGCATCCGTCCAGAGTTCCAGTTGCGCGGCATCCGCCCGCCGCAAGCGCTCCCGCGCCCATTCCGGCAACGGCCCGAAACGGCGCGTCAACAACCGGGCAAGCACCGCCGCCTCACCTTCCGCGCGCCCTTCTTCCCAGCCTTCTACACGGCCTTCCACACGGCCCTTCTCCCAGCCGATCCGTTCCAATTGTTCCGCGATGCTCATCGTGTTCTCCTTGTCCTCGGGCAACAAGCCCCGCAGCCGTCTGGCGAATGCCTGGGGATCGGCTGTGTTGCCCGTTTGCAGCCAGTAGTTCAGCAATGTCTTCAATTGTTCGT
>JAIRLA010000082.1 GCA_031259795.1 Azoarcus sp. | reverse complement strand
ACTCCCGCATCACCGCCATTTACGAAGGCACCACCGCCATCCAGGCCAACGACCTCGTCGGTCGCAAGACCGCGCGCGAAAAGGACGAAGCGGGCAACGTCGGCTTCACCGCCCGCGGCCTGTACAAGGACATCGCCGCCTACGCCGACAAACTCGCGGGCGACGCCGGGCTGAGCGATGTCGGCAAGCTCCTGCAAGCCGCGGTGAAAGCGCAGATCGCCGCCACCGAATGGCTGATCGGCATCTACGGCGCTGAGCCGCAGGTCGTGCATGCGGGTTCCGTGCCGTATCTCAAGCTCACCGGCATCGTGGTCGGCGGCTGGCTGCTCGCCAAGTCCGCGCAGATCGCGCAGGCCAAGCTCGATGCGGGCGCCACCGACGGCTACTACAAAGCCAAACTGGCGACGGCGCGCTACTTCGCGCGGCACTGGCTGGTGCAGGCCGACGGGCTGGCGGCGGAAATCACCCAAGGCGGCCCCTCGGTGCTCGCGCTCGACGAACCGTTGTTCTGAGCGCTGGAAGCCGCGCTTTTCCCCGGAAGAGCGCGGCATCCCCGCCCGCGAGGCATGGGTATCTACATGTCTGGTTCCGTCCGATTCCATCCCGATCCGTAGCTGGCCTTTATTCCGCGCCTCGCAATGACGAGGCGGGAGGGTTGTCGCGGCGACAGGCGCCTTGCGACGACGGGGCGGGAGGACTTGCCTCTCAATGGCGGCGTTTGTCAGTTTCCTGGTTTGAGGCCGTCCAGCAAGGTTTGCAGCGCCGCTTTTTGCTTGGCGTTGCCTTCTTTTGCTACTTTGCCGAGCAGGGCGGCGACGGAGAGGTTTTGTACGCTGTCCGAGGCGTTGCCGAGCGCGCCCAGGACGCCCTTGAGGTCTTCCACCAGGTCGCGCTCGCCGCCGAGGTGGTCGCGCAGGCCAACCTTGAGGGTGTTGCTCTTGCTGATGGCGCCGTCGATGCCTTTGCCGACGGCCAGCGCATTCACGAAGCGCTCGAAGTAGTCGCCCTGGCCGCCCACGATGTCGATGTTGGCCTTGCCCAGCGCCGTGCCGAGCACTTCGGCTTGTTCGCGGGCGATGCCGGTTTGCGCTTCGATGGCTTTCAGGGTTTCGGTGTGGGCGCGCTCCAGTTTCATGCGGAATTCTTCGTGGGCGCGGGTTTCTTCGCTCATGGACTTCATGGCGTCGAATTTTTCGCGCAGCCCTCCGGCTTCGGCGGCGAAGCGGGTGGCGATGATCCTGGCTTCGGCTTCGCCCACGCTGATGATGGCCTGCGCGTCCGCCGCGCGGACCTTGACGTCCGCCAGACCTTGTTTTTCCGTGCCTTCGGCTTCGGCGAAGAGTTTGGCTTGCAAGGCTTCGGCTTCGGCCTGGCCGTATTTCTCCACGGCATCGGCTTCGGCGATTTTCACGTTGACCTCGGCCATGCCTTGTTTTTCCTTGCCTTCGGCTTCGGCGAAGAGTTTGGCGCGCAGGGCCTGGGCTTCGGCCTGGCCGTATTTTTCCACCGCTCCGGCGGCGGCGATCTTTATCTGGGCATCGACCATGCCCTGCTTTTCCTTGGCGTCCGCCGACACCAGCAGTACCTTGGCTTCGGCAAGGCCCGGCGCGGCGGTGATGGCTTCGATGCCTTCGGCTTCGCGCTTCTTGGCTTCCGCGGCTTTTTCCGCCACCTTGAGTCTCGCTTCGGCAAGCGTCAGTTCTTCGGCGGCCTTGAAATGGGCGCGGCGTTCCTGGGCTTCGGCGTCCTTGATGCTGTGGATGAGCGTCTTTTCCGCTTCGCCCTGGGCGGTGAGGATGACGGCCTGTTTCGTGCGGTCGGCTTCGGCGGTGAGGCGCACTTCCTTGATGGCTTCTTCTTGCTCGGCGACGGTGCGCTCGACGATGACGCGCTCGCGGACGACATCGGCAATGGCCTTTTTCTGGATTTCCACGGCGCGGTCCCTGTCGATCTGTTGCAGGGTGACTTCTTTTTCGCGGTCGACGATTTCCAGTTGGCGGGCGCGCGTGACCTTTTCTTCTTCGATCGCCACGGCGCGCTTGCGGTTGTTTTCCGCGACTTCCTTTTCGCGGCTGACGTTTTCCTGTTGCACGGCGATGACTTGTTCGGCTTGCAGGCGGGCAAGCTCGGCCTTGGCGTGTTCCTCGGCTTCGATGCGCCGGGCCTCGGCTTCTTCGCGCGCTTTCACCGTGGCGATTTCGCGCTTTTGCTTGAATTCGGCATCGGCTTGCTGCCGTTCGAGTTCCAGGACGGCTTCGCGGGTTTCGACGTCCTTTTTCTTGATCTGCATTTCTTCGTTGCGCTGGAATTCGTTGGTGCGCACGTGCTCCTGCGCGGTGAGGTCGGTGATTTTCTTGATGCCCTGCGCATCGAGGATGTTGCTGGGGTCGAGCCTGGCGAGCGGCGTTTGTTCCAGATAGTCGATGGCGGCGTCCGCGAGGATGTAGCCGGAGAGGTCGTCGCCGATCTGGCGGATGATTTCGTCGCGGAAGTGATCGCGGGCCTGGTAGAGTTCGACGAAATCCATCGACTTGCCCACGGTTTTCAGCGCTTCGGAGAATTTGGCGGAGAACAGCCCTTCCAGTGTTTCCTGGTTGGAGGCGCGGGCGCAGCCGATGCCTTGCGCGACGCGCAGTACGTCTTCGGTGGTTTTGTTGACCCGCACGAAGAATGTCACCTTGATGTCGGCGCGGATGTTGTCCTGGCAGATCAGGCCATCGTTGCCGGTGCGCTCGATTTCGATGGTCTTGAGGGCGATATCCATCATCTCCGCCTTGTGGATGATGGGGTAGACCATGCGTCCGGTGAAGGTGACCTCCGGTTCGTTGCGCATGGTGTTGACGATCATGGCGTAGCCTTGCTCCACCTTGCGGTAGAAGCGCGCGAACAGGGCGAACAGGCCGAAAATGAACAGGGCGATGATGCCAATGGCGGACAGGATGATGATGAGCGATGGCTGCATGTTGTTTCCTTTTCGTTTCTGGATGGGCGCGATGAAGCTGGCGCCCGGTGTTGTGTTTTTCCGGAGTACAGGGGATTCGCTTTCGTTATAGGTTTGTCTTTGCCGCGATATGGTAGAGCCGCGCGGATTCGTCGTATTCAACGATGATGGCGATGTCGCCCCGCTTCAGGTTGTTGGGCGTCTCCGCCACGACGCGGATATGGTACCCCGCGCCGCGGGCGGGCACTTCGGCGCGGCCGAAGGTTTCATCCACGGAGCCGGTCAACACGACGCATTCATGGCCGACGAGGGCGGTGTTGGAGATGGCGTTGTGGGTCACGAAAAGCTTGCGCATCGGGCGCACGCAGATCGCCGCCGCCGGCACCGCGAGCGTGAAGGCGCCGATGAGAATGAGCGATCCGGCGATGAAGCGCGGGATGCCCGCCGGCGCGAAAGGCAGCAGCCAAAGCGCCGCGATGCTGCAAACGACCCAGGAAAACAGGGCGAGCAGACTGACGACGACCGAAAAAGGCACGCCGCCCAGCCCGAGGGCGATGAGATAGCTCGCCAGCGTACCGACGCCGTCGGGTTCGCCATCCAGGCTATGTTCGCCGTGCGCCTCGCCGCCCGCATCGATGTCCGCGCCCGCGTCGCCGCCCATATCCCCGCCGATGTCCAGGTCGGGGCCGCCGCTTTCGTAATCCACGAGACCGGCCAGCGCCAATACCCAATACAGCAGGACGACGCCAAGCAGCACTGTGCAGATGGCCGCCGGATAACTCAGGATGGCTTCTGAAAAACCCATGGAGATTCCTTCACGCGCTGACTGTATTCCCGTAAGCGGCGATTATCGGGCACACGGACATGTATCGACAAGGCCATGTCATCTTCGCCCGGCGAAACATGCCAGTTCGTGCGTTACGCGCTCCTTGATGGCGAGACGCTGCTCCACGGAGAGGCCGTAGCGTTCCCCCAGCGTCTCATAGTCCTCCTGCGTCAGGGTGACGGTGAGGCGGGGACGCTTGGGGTGACGGTTGACCGGCAGGCCGAGGATGCGGCGAATCTGGTCGGAGTTCGAAAGATTGTTCTCGAAAGCGGCGCGCCGCACCGCCTCGAGAACGGTCGCCTCCACATCGAAGGCGACCTGTACCGCGTGCAGGGCCGCGTCCGAGCCGCGCCAGCGCAAGGGTTTGTTGCGCGGCGGATTCGCCGAGGGATCGCTCACGCCTTGCTCTCCATCGTTATTGCCCCATGGCGCGCCTGGATGCGCGCCATCACCTTGCTCTTGCGCTGGACATCCTCGCCGATGCCCGCTTCCGCGAGTTTGATCTCCAGCGCCTTCGTGCCCAGATCACGATCGAGCGTATCGGCGGCGGTCATGCGGTCGGACAAGTCTTCATGGCGCTTTTTGATGCGATCCAGCGATTCCTTGGCGCTGACGAGCTTCGAGCCGGAAGAAACGATGTTGTCCGCGATGCTTTGCGTCGCTTTGTAGACGCTTTCCGTGGCCTTCGCCATCTGGACTTCGCGTTCGTGCTCGCGGATTTTCGTTTCCGATGTCTTGATGAGATCTTTCAGGCGGTTGGATTGCAGCGCGTAATCCGCGTGCAATTGAGTCTGCCGTTCCAGTTCGGCTTCCTGTTCCGCGATCTTGGCGGCGACTTCCTCGGCCAGATCGGGTTTCCCCTTGTTCAGCGCTTCGACCGCCAGCTTCTCCAGGCGCTCGATTTCGGCGCGCATGCGTTCAATCTCGCGGGCGCTTTGCATTTCTTTCGCCATTACGCCGGTGAGGTTGTTCTTCGCCTGCGCGATCGCGTCGCGGGCGTCGAGGATTTCTTGTTCGTAAATGCGCACGCCGTTGGCGTCGACGATACTCTCGCCCAGTTCCCGGGCGCTGCCGCGCAGCAATGTGACGATTTTGCCAATGACACTCATGATGGTCGCTCCTTATGACAGATAGCTGGAAAGTGCATCCAGGGCATCGATGGCGTTATCGCTCAGGGCCACGATGTCGCTGGCGATGTCGTCGATGCGGGCGTCGCGGGACAGCGCGCCGAACAACACGTAACGTCCTTCCACTTTCCCGAACGAAGAAAGCGGGATCGCCGGGTTCAGATCCAGCAGCAGTTCCAGTAATTCCAGGCGCTTTTCGGGAACGATCTCGTCGTCCTGCCACAGATAGCAGATGCACAAGACCTGGGCGTCGGAAGCCGTGATGAAGATCGGCAATTCCTCGCGTCCCCCGATGACCGTCTGGATGACCGGAATTTCGCCGGGCATGGGCTGGAGGCTGACCGAAGCGCCTCCCAGACGCGCGCTGAGCACCATATCCAGCCCCCCAAGCCGTTCCTGTAAAGATTTCATTTCGCCTCCTTGTGCGGAAATGGGTTCAGTACGTAACGTACATTGACACTTTAGGCAAAACGACATCCTATGTCAAGTCATGTTATGTCCCGAATGTTTTTGCTGTGCCCGTATCGCCGTGACAAAGATCACGTCGTGTGATCTTTTCCCCTCAAACCAGTTGAATGATTTTCCGCCAACACTAAAATAATCATAACTGTCGCCTATTCGGCAACGCCATCTGGCACTGTTTATGCAAAATAGTATCGGCGGCAGGTTTTTGTTGTATCGGGATGTTCTGGACGTTGACATGAAGCAACGATGTTCAGGTTGATAGTGCTGGTGTTGTCGAGGTCGCGCCAGGAAGGAAACTGTTTGGATGCCTGGCGCGGTTTTTATCCAAGCGTGGTTGAGCCGGGGTTTTCCCCATAGTTGATATTCCAGGAGATAAAAAATGTTTTGGTGGTACTGCCCTCCCATATATATATTGCCTCCCATTTGTCTGCCGCCTCCCATTTGTCCGCCGGTCGTCGTCTATTGGCCGTGGTGCCCGCCCAAGTGGGTTGGCGGCGGCGGCAAGAAAAGCGAGTTCGTCGATAATGACCCGGAACCCACTCCCCCCGCCGATCCGGACGCGCCCATCGATGACGACGATGGGGACGCTCAGTACGTGAGCGGAGCCGAAGAAGAAGTCGAGGTTGTCGGCAGCAATTTCGACGGAGGTTGAACCGTTCCGCCGCATCGGCGCGTCATTGGCGCGCCCGCCGGGAAACGGGGCAAGTGACAAGCCTCTCCCCCCATCCGCCCTTTCCGGCGTAAAACGCCCCGCTTCCGGCGGGGCGTTTTACGTTGACCGGGCCGTTCTGTGTTGTCCGGCCGATTGCCGGGCAAACAGATCGCGGCCGCTCAAAAGGGGGAAGAAGAAACGGAACGCTCGTCCGCGCCCCACCGCAAAGAAAACAGCGTCGCTTCGCTCCGGATGGTACGAAGCCCTCTCCCGCCCCTGACGGGGCACCCTCCCCCGCAAGCGGGGGAGGGGACGGCAGGCGCTTTACAGTAGTGGAAAGGGTGGGCTGGCGGTTGTGATTGGGGGAGGGGCGTACCGTTGCGGGAAAGGTAAAGCCTCGTCGGATGGATACTTCCCTCCCCCGCTTGCGGGGGAGGGTGGCCGAAGGCCGGGAGAGGGTTTCCAACCATCCGGCGCGCAGCGCCGCTGATTAAAAAGGGGGCGAAGAAAGAGAACGCCCGTCCACTTTCCGCCGCAAAGAAATCGGAAGAACTGTCGCCCCCGCCCCTCGTGACGGCCGACTGAATCCGATCCCCGATGTCAGGCCGGATTGAGTTTTTTGAATTTGGCGAGCAGGTCGTCCTGCGATTCGGGGTGCGTGGGGTCTTTCAGGATACAGTCGACCGGGCAGACCTGCGTGCATTGCGGTTCGTCGAAATGGCCGACGCATTCGGTGCATTTGGCGGGGTCGATCACGTAGACCTCGTCGCCCTGGGAGATCGCGCTGTTGGGGCATTCGGGTTCACAGACGTCGCAGTTGATGCATTCGTCGGTAATCATCAGGGACATATCGTCGGTTTCCTTGTTCTATCTATTGAAATTTCTGTCGCAGGCGGGCGGCGATCGCCGGGGGGACGAGATCGCTCACGTCGCCGCCATGGCGGGCGATTTCGCGCACGACGGTGGCGGAAAGAAAACGGTGTTCCTCGGCAGGGGGGAGGAACACCGTTTCCAGATCGGAGTATAGCTTGCGGTTCATGACCGCCATCTGGGTTTCGTATTCGAAGTCGGCCACGGTGCGCGCGCCGCGCACGATGATGCGCGCGCCGCGCTGGCGCAGGAAGTCCACCAGCAGACCATCGAAACCGGCCACTTCGACGTTGCCGAGCGGGCGCAGGGCTTCGGCGGCGATGGCGATCCGCTCTTCGTGCGAGAAGAGCGCTTCCCGGCGGCTGGCGGCCACCGCGACGATGACGCGCCCGAACAGCAGCGCCGCGCGGCGCACGAGATCTTCGTGCCCGCGCGTCAACGGATCGAACGTGCCGGGAAAAACCGCCACGGTGTTTTTCATGCTGTGCCAGCGCGCTCCATGAGGTGGAAATGAACTTGTCCGGCGCGGCCTCGCCTGACTGCGCGCCATCCGGCTTCTTCCGCCAGCGGGGTTGCCGCTTCGGCGTAGATGCGGCCTTCGGGCCGCATGATCCGGTCGAGCAGCGGCATGATCCGCCCGATCCAGTCTTGCCGGTAGGGCGGGTCGACGAAGGCGACGTCGAAGACTTGCCGGGCCGAGCCGAGGAAGTCTACCGCATCGCCATGGATAATCTCTACTTGTGCCGCCGGCAGGGTTGCGGCGCTGCGGCGCAGGGCGGCGCAGGCGCGCGCGTCGAGTTCGACGAGCGTGACCGGGGCGGCGCCGCGCGAGGCGGCCTCGAAACCGAGAACGCCCGTTCCCGCGAAGAGATCGAGGCAGGCGAGACCCGCGAGGTTTTGCCCGAGCCAGTTGAACAGGGTTTCGCGCACGCGATCCGGCGTGGGGCGCAGCCCCGGTACGTCGGCGGGGATGGCGATCAGCCGCGAGCGCCATGTTCCGCCAATGATGCGCACCCGATTCAAGGCTTTGCCGCGGCGCCGCCGTTTTTGCCGCTATCGTCCTTGTCTCCGTCGCCTCCGGCGATCACGGTGACGAGGCGGTCGGGATGGATGCGGCGGGCAAAGGCGTCGCGCACCGCGTCGAGGCTGACGGCGGCCACTTCGCGCGGGTAGCGCTCCAGCCAGTCGGCGGGCAGGCGGTAGAAGCCGATCATGGCGACGTAGCCGAGGATTTTGCGGTTGGAGTCGAGCCGCAGGCCGAAGCCGTTGCTGATGTTGTCGCGCGCCATTTGCAATTCTTTTTCCGTGGGGCCTTCGGCGATGAAGGCGGCAAGGGTGTCGCGCACGACTTGCAGGGCGAGCGCGCTCTGGCCGCCCCGCGTTTGCAGGCCGATCTGGAAGGGGCCGGCGACGAGGCGCGGTTCGAAGTAGCTGTGGATGTCGTAGACCAGGCCGCGTTTTTCGCGCACTTCGCGCATGAGCCGCGAGGTGAAGCCGCCGCCGCCGAGGACGTGGTTGCCGACCAGGAGCGGGAAGTAGTCGGGGTCGTCGCGGCGCATGCCCGGCTGGCCGATGAGGATGTGCGCCTGGGCGGAGGGGTTGGCGATGCGCGTCTCGCCGCCTTCGGGCAGGGCCGGAGGCGGCGGCGGTTCGTCGACGTTGCCCTTGGGCAGGGCGCGGGTGAGGGCGACGGCGATCTTTTCCGCCGTGCGGCGGTCGAGGTCGCCGACGATGGCGATGGCGGCGTTGCGCGCGCCGTAGTGGCGGGCGTGGAAAGCGACGAGGTCATCGCGGTCGATGGCGGCGAGCGATTCGGCGTCGACGTTGGCGCCATAGGGATGGCCGGCGTAGATCGCGGCGTTGAAGGCGCGGGAGGCCAGGGTCGCGGGGCGGGTGAGCGATTCGCGCAGGGCGGCGAGCGCGCGGGTGCGTTCGCGTTCGAGCGCCGGGGCGGGAAAGACGGGACGGGCGAGTATGGCGGCGGCGAGCGCCACGGCGGCGTCGCGTTCCTTGGCCGTCGACAGGGTGCGCAGCGTGAGGCTGACGCGATCCTTGTCGATGTCGCCGCCGAGGATCATGCCGAGATCGGCGGCGCGTTCGGAGATCGCCTGTTCGTCGAGATCGCCCGCGCCCGCGTCGAGCAGGGTGCGGGTGAGGCTGGCGAGGCCGCGCTTGCCCGCCGGATCGGCGGCGCTGCCGGCGGCGAAGTCGATCTGGATGTCGACGATCGGCAGTTCGTGGCTGGCGACGAAGCTGACCCGCGCGCCGGTGGGCGCGGTCCACTGCTGGATTTTGGGGGCGGCGTGCGCCGCGCCGGCGAGCAAGACGGAAGCGGCGGCCAGCGCCGCGAACGGGGCCATGCGCCGTGGGCGGCGGCGGAAAAGCGGGAGGGGGAAATTCATTGCAAACTGACTCCGGGATGGAAACTTCTTCGCGCGGGGAGCGTCTGGCGGCTTTGCGGCCAGGGTGCGGGCAAGGTCTCAGGGAGACGCCGTCGCGGCGGGCGGCAGGGGATCGAGGCGCGCCGAGGTGAGGGTGTCGTCGGTGAAGTAACGGCGGGCGACGTCGCGCACTTGTGCGGCGGTGACGGCGCGCAGGCCGGCGAGCAGGCGCTCGTCGTCGCGCCACGACAGGCCCGAGGCTTCGAGCTGGCCGATTTCCATCGCTTGCCCCATCAGCGAATCGCGCGCGTAGATGCGCGAGGCGATCGCCTGGGTCTTGACCCGGTTCAGTTCGGCTTCGCTCACGCCTTCGTCGAGGATGCGCCGCAATTCGGCGCGCAGCGCGGCGGCGAGCGTCTCCACGCTCTGCCCCGGCGCGGGGATGCCTTCGAGATAGAAGAGCGCCGGGCCGCGATTGATGCCGTCGTAGCCCGCGCCGACCGATACCGCGATGCGGCGCTCGCGCACGAGCGCGCGGTTGAGGCGCGCGCCTTCGTAGCCGTCGAGGATTTCGGCCAGCACTTGCAGGGCATAGGCGTCGCGGTCGGCGGCGGGGTCGCGCAGCGCCGGCGCCGGCCAGGCCATGGCGAGATAGGGCAGTTCCGCCGGGGCGCGCACGACGGCGGTGCGCGCGCCGCGCTGCGCGGGTTCGTTGCTGATGCGGCGCGCGGGCAGGCTGGAAGCCGCGATCGCGCCGTAATGCTGGCGGGCGAGCTTGAACACGGCTTCGTGGTCGACGTTGCCGACCACGACGAGGCAGGCGTTGTTGGGGGCGTACCAGCGCCGGTACCAGGCGCGCGCGTCCTCGGCGGTCATGGTTTCGAGGTCGGGCATCCAGCCGATGATGGGGTGATGGTAGGGATGCGCCTGGAAGGCGGTCGCCATCAGTTGCTCATGGACGAGGGCGCGCGGCTGGTCGTCGGTGCGCAGGCGGCGCTCTTCCTTGATGACTTCGATCTCGCGCGCGAAAGCCTCGTCGTCGAGCACGAGATTTTTCATGCGGTCGGCTTCGAGCGCCATCATCGCGCCGAGGTGGGCGGGGGGAATCTGCTGGAAATAGGCGGTGTAGTCGCGGCTGGTGAAAGCGTTGTCGCGCCCGCCCACGGCGGAGACGCGGGCGTTGAATTCGCCGGGGCCGACATCGCGGGTGCCCTTGAACATCATGTGTTCGAGGACGTGCGCGACGCCGGTGACGCCTTCCGGCTCGTCGATCGCGCCGCTGCGATACCACACCATATGTACGACCGAGGGAGCGCGGCGATCTTCGCGCACCACGACTTTCATGCCGTTATCCAGAGTCGTCTCGAACGGATTGGCCTGCGCGGAAAGCGCGCCCAGCAACGCCGCGCCCGTCAGCGCGAGGCGGGTAAGAGTCCGCTGCAACGCGGGGGAAGTATGAGACATGTGACCGTCCTGCATCTGTTAGAATCCGCGCCATCTCCACGGCCCGGCATCTTAGCCGCATCCAGAGGTTCGTGGCGCACCCGAAACTGCCTTGGCGTCTGTTTTTTTATGTTTGGTCTCTTCAAAAAGCCAGCCCGGCGCGATACCGCCGCGCCCTCCGACATCTCGCGGAGCGATACCCCCGCTGCCGAAACGGCAAGCAGCTTCGACAGCGCCGGGGCCGCGCCGGTTCCAGCCGCGGACGCGGACGCCGCCATTCCCGCGGAAACTGTCGCCCCCGCGCCCGCGGAAACGCCGCCCGCCAAACGCTCATGGGCCGAGCGCCTGAAAGCGGGGCTGTCGCGCACCCGCCAGCAGCTTGGCGGCGGCCTGGCGAACCTGTTCGGCTGGCGCAAGATCGACGAAGCATTGCTCGAAGAACTCGAAGCCACCCTGCTGATGGCCGACTGCGGCGTTGGCGTGACGCAACACCTGATCGACAAACTGCGCGCGCGCTGGAAAAAAGACCGGCTGGAGACCGCCAGCCAATTGCAAGAAACGCTCGCCAGCGAACTGCTCCAGATCATCGCCCCGCTCGAAGAAGCGCTCGACGTTTCCGGCCACAAACCCTGCATCATCATGCTGGCCGGAGTCAACGGCTCCGGCAAGACCACCTCCATCGGCAAGCTCGCCAAATACTTCCAGACACAAGGCAAAAGCGTCCTGCTGGCGGCGGGCGACACCTTCCGCGCCGCCGCCCGCGAACAACTGACGACCTGGGGCGAAAGAAACAACGTCACCGTGATCGCGCAGGATGGCGGCGACGCCGCCGCGGTGATCTTCGACGCCATCAACGCCGCGCGCGCGCGCGGCATCGACATCGTCCTCGCCGACACCGCCGGACGGCTGCCGACACAGCTTCACCTGATGGAAGAAATCGCCAAGGTGCGCCGGGTGATCGCCAAGGCCGACCCTTCCGGGCCGCACGAAGTCCTGCTCGTGCTCGACGCCAACATCGGCCAGAACGCGCTCGCGCAAGTCAAGGCGTTCGACGCCGCCATCGGCGTCACCGGCCTCGTGCTCACCAAACTCGACGGCACCGCCAAGGGCGGCGTAGTGGCGGCGATCGCCCGCCAGTGCCCGAAACCCCTGCGCTTCATCGGCGTAGGCGAAAGCATCGACGACCTGCAACCGTTCCGGGCGCGCGAATTCGTCGACGCCCTGTTCGAACCGGCGGCGGACGGCAAGACATGATCGTCTTCGACAACGTCGCCAAACAATACCCCGGCGGCTACACCGCGCTCGACGGCGTCAGCCTCAAGATCGCCCCCGGCGAACTGGTCGTACTCTCGGGGCATTCAGGCGCGGGGAAAAGCACGCTGCTCAAACTCATTCCCGCCATCGAACACCCCAGCTCCGGCGCCGTGTGGATCAACGACCAGGACGTCTCCCGCCTGTCGCGCCGGGCGATTCCGTACCTGCGGCGCAACATCGGACTGGTCCTGCAAGAAAGCCGCCTGCTCTTCGACCGCCCGGTCTACGACAACATCCTCCTGCCGCTCGTCATCAACGGCCACCCGCCGGGAGACGCCGCCCGCCGGGTGGCGGCGGCGCTCGATCTCGTCGGGCTTTACGGACGCGAAAAAGAATACCCCGCCGGACTCTCCGGCGGAGAACAACAACGGGTGGCGATCGCGCGCGCCTTCGTCAATCGCCCCTCGATCCTGATCGCCGACGAACCCACCGCCCACCTCGATCCGGCCTACGCCGCCGAAATCGCCGATCTCTTCAAATCATTCAACAGCGCCGGCGTGACCGTACTGGTCGTGACGCACGACGCCGCGCTTTTCCGCCAATGGGCGCCGCGCCGCGTCATACTCGCCCACGGGCGGCTGGTGGAGACGTGATGCGCAACTGGCTCTACCTGCACTCGCGCGCCTTCAAACAGGCATTCGCCCGGCTCGCCGGCCAACCGCTCGGCACGCTGCTCTCGGCGCTGGTCATGGGCATCGCCCTGGCGCTGCCCGCGGGCGGCTACATCCTGCTCGACAACGTTGCCGCGCTGGCGCGCGGCGTCTCGGGCACGCCCGAAATCAGCCTGTTCCTCGACAGCGGCGCGGGCCCCGCCGAAGCCGCGCTCATCGAAAGCCGCCTGCAAGCCGAACCGGAACTGGCCAGCTTCCGTTTCGTCCCGCGCGAAGAAGCGCTGCAACAACTCGAAAACAGCGGTCTCAAGGACGTCCTCGACGGCATCGCCGTCAATCCCCTGCCCGACGCCTTCATCGTCACCCTGCGCCGCGAAGACCCGGCGCTGTTCGAAGCGCTGTCGGCGCGCATGCGGGGCTGGCCCGGCGTCGAACTCGTCCAGCTCGATTCCGCCTGGGTCAAACGCCTTTCGGCCCTGCTCGAACTGGGGCGCACCGTCGTCCTGGTGCTGGCGGGCGTGCTTGGACTGACGCTGGTCATCGTCACCTTCAACACCATCCGCCTGCAAATCCTCACCCAGAAAAGCGAAATCGAAGTCAGCCGCCTGCTCGGCGCCACCGACCGCTTCATTCGCCGCCCGTTCTACTGGTTCGGCAGCCTGCAAGGCATCCTCGGCGGCCTGATCGCGCTGGCCGCGGTGTGGGGCGGCATCGTGGTGCTGACCGCGCCCGTGGCGGCGCTGGCCGAAACCTATGGCGTGATGATCGTCCTCGCCGGCCCCGGCTGGCTGGAATCCCTGGCCGTGATCGCCTTCGCCGCCCTCCTCGGCTGGATGGGCGCGGCCATCTCGGTGCGGCGGCACCTGACTGCTGTTTGAGAA